>NZ_JBSFZS010000012.1:0-98384 GCF_053600395.1 Streptomyces sp. NPDC005070
CGGCCTGCCCGACCGGCGCGGTCGGGCACGCCAGGCGCGTTCGGGCACGTCAGGGACCGGGCGAGGGATCTCGTCCCGTCGCGATCGCCTAGCCGCCCGCGCCGAAGAACTCCGCCAGCACCGGCGCCAGCGCCCGGGGATCCACCATGTGGGTCTGCCCCTCCAGCGTGCGGTACGACCCGTTCGGCGCCGCCTCCGCGATGTTCCGCGCCGCCTCGCGCATCCACGCGGGGCTCGCGTCGCCCGCGATGGACAGCAGGGGCAGCGAGAGCGCGGCCAGCCGTTCGCGCGGCACCCGGTTCGCGCCCAGCGCGGCGTCGTCGTACGCGAGGGTCGGCGCGATGGCCTCCATGCCGGGCCAGGCGTGGGACATGCGCACCCCGGCGATCATCTCCGGGGGCGTGCCCACGAGGGTCAGGAACAGCTCGACCGCGTCGCCGCGCCGGTCCTGTCCGAGCAGTTCCGTCAGCCGTTCGGTGTACTCGGCCCGCTGCTTGCCCGCGACGTCGTCGACGGCGAACGGCGTCTCGTAGACGGCGACTTCGCGGACGGGCAGCCCGCTCATGGCCGCCTCCAGGGCCAGCGCGCCGCCCGACGAGATGCCGTAGAGCGCCGCGCTGCCCCCGAAGGCCCCGATCAGCGCCGCGATGTCCTCGATCTCCCGGGCCACCGCGAAGGGTGCCGTGTCGCCGCTGTCGCCGCGGCCCCGCCGGTCGTAGGTGACGGCGCCGAAGCGGTCCGAGAGTGCCTCGGCGAGGGGCTCGAGTGTGGCGCCGGTGCACATGGCGCCGCCCACCAGGACGACCGTCGGGCCGTCACCGTGGCGTTCGTACGCGATGGGTGTCCCGTCGCGCGAGATGGTCTTCTTGTCCATGTCTCCACAGACTGCCCGCAGTCCGGAAACTCATCGCGTCACCACGCCCGCGTCCGCCCGCCCGGATCTCAGGACACGTCGACCTCGTAGAAGCACAGGTGGTCCTTGATCTCGGCGACATCGGGCTTGGGATCCGGATAGGCCCACACGAGATCGGCCGCGCCGGGACGCGACCAGTAGGACGCGGTGCCCTTGAACGGGCAGTACGTGTGGGTGTCGGAGGGCGTCAGCAGGTCCAGGCGGACGTCCTCGGGCGGGAGGTAGTAGCGCACCGGACAGCCCGTCTCGCGCAGCACCAGGGGGCGGTCGCTCTCCGCCAGGACCTGGCCGCCGTGCACGACGCGGACCTGCCGCGTGCCCTGCTCGATGGTGATCGTGTGTCCTTCAGCCATACAGGGAAAGCGCTCGCGGGCCCCGATTCGTTCCCGCGTACGGTGAAGCCATGAACATCTGCGTCTTCCTCTCCGCCGCCGACCTCGACGACCGCTACACACGCCCCGCCCGGGAGTTCGCCGAACTCCTCGGAAAGGGCGGCCACACCCTCGTGTGGGGCGGTTCCGACGTCGGACTGATGAAGGTCGTCGCCGACGGGGTGCAGCAGGCGGGCGGACGGCTGGTGGGCGTCTCCGTGGACTTCCTGTCCGATAGGGCCCGCCCGGGCGCCGACGAGATGGTCGTCGCCCGTGACCTGGCCGAGCGCAAGGCGCTGCTCCTGGCGAAGGCCGACGCGGTGGTCGTCATGGTCGGCGGCACCGGCACCCTCGACGAGGCGACCGAGATCCTGGAGCTGAAGAAGCACGGGAAGACCGAGAAGCCGGTGGTCCTGCTGAACACGGCCGGCTTCTACGACGGCCTCAAGGAGCAGTTCCGGCGGATGGACACCGAGGGCTTCCTGCCGCGCCCCCTCACCGACCTGGTGTTCTTCGCCGACGAACCGGTGGGGGCACTGGCCTACCTGGAGGAGAGCGCCGGCATCCGCTGAGGTGTTCGCGGGCAGTACGAGACCGGCACCCGCCGAGGTGCCGGGCAGGCGGTTCGAGACCGGCGCCCGGTGATGCGAGCATGGCGTCCATGGCTACACATGTGATCACCGGGGCCGGTTCCGGCATCGGCGCGGCCGTCGCCCGCCGTCTGCACGCGCGCGGGGACGAACTCGTGCTCCACGCGCGCGACGCCGGCCGGGCGAAGGAACTGGCCGCCGCGTTCCCCGGGGCGAAGACCCTGGTCGGCGACCTCGCGGACCCCGACAAGCTCTCCTGGGCGTTCTCGCACCAGACGCTCCCCGGCGGCGTCGACTCCCTGCTGCACATCGCGGGCGTGGTCGACCTCGGCCCGGTCGGCGAACTGACCCCGAAGTCCTGGCGCCACCAGCTCAACGTCAACCTCATCGCCCCCGCCGAGCTCACCCGCCACTTCCTGCCCCAGCTCCGCCTCGCCCAGGGGCACGTGGTCTTCGTGAACTCCGGAGCCGGTCTGAACGCCCACGCCGACTGGTCCGCCTACGCCGCCTCCAAGCACGGACTGAAGGCCCTCGCCGACTCCCTGCGCCACGAGGAGCACGCGGCCGGCGTCCGGGTGACCTCCGTCTACCCGGGGCGCACCGCCAGCCCCATGCAGGCCAAGGTGCACCAGCAGGAGGGCAAGGAGTACGACGCCTCGAAGTGGATCGACCCCGAGTCGGTGGCCACGACGATCGTGATGGCGCTCGACCTGCCCCGCGACGCGGAGGTCAACGACCTGACGGTGCGCCCGGGAGGCTGACCTCCGCGCGGGATTCCGTAGGCTTCCGGGGTGAGCGAAAAAAGCGAGTTCAGGTTCGGTCCCGCCACCGGGGTCGGGTCCATGCCGGGCGGTGACGCGCGGGAGGCCGCCAAGACCGTCACCGGTTCCTTCGAGGACTTCCCCTTCCTCGCCGAACTGCCCGCACGCGGGCCCGGGGCGGACATGATCGGCCGGACCGCGGGGATGCTCGTCGAGCTGTACGCGCGCGTGGAGCCCAGCGGTTGGCGCTTCGGGGACCGGCCGGGCCGGGACACCAAGCGGGCCAGGTCGTGGCTGGGGGAGGACCTCGACGCCCTGGAGGAGTTCACCCAGGGGTACGAGGGCCCCCTCAAGGTGCAGGCCGTCGGTCCCTGGACGCTGGCCGCCTCCCTGGAGCTGAGGAACGGCGAGTCCGCCCTCTCCGACCCCGGCGCCTGCCGCGACCTCGCCGGCTCGCTCACCGAGGGACTGCGTCTCCACCTCGACGAGGTCCGCCGGCGGATCCCGGGGGCCGAGATCGTCCTGCAGCTCGACGAACCCTCCCTGGTCGCCGTGCTCCGCGGCCGGGTGCCGACGGCCAGCGGCTACCGCACCCACCGCGCGGTCGACCGTCAGATCGCCGAGGCCACCCTCCGGGACGTCGTCGCGGCGAACGGCGGCGGCCCCGTCGTCGTCCACACGTGCGCTCCGGACGTCCCCTTCGCCCTGCTGCGCCGGGCGGGCGCGGCGGCGATCTCGTTCGACTTCTCCCTCCTCACCGAGCGTGACGACGACGCGATCGGGGAAGCGGTCGAGGGCGGTACCCGTCTGTTCGCCGGTGTCGTCCCCGGCGTGGACGTCCCGTTGTCGGACCCTGCCGGTAGCGTCATGGGTGTCAGGACGCTGTGGCGCAGGCTGGGGCTGCGGCCGGGTCTTCTCGCGGAGGCGGTCACGCTCACTCCGTCGTGCGGACTCGCGGGGGCCTCCCCGGACTTCGCGCGCAGGGCGCTGGCCCACTGCGTCCGGGCGGCGAGATCCCTCGCGGACAACCCAGAGTAACGGGAGGACACAACGGTGGCCGGCGAACAGCACGCAGAGCCCACATCGGTACCCGCCGAGGCACGGGAGCGGCACGCGCAGCTCGCCGAGCAGGTCGAGGAGCACCGCTTCCGGTACTACGTGAAGGACGCCCCGGTCGTCAGCGACGCGGAGTTCGACACGCTGCTGCGGTCCCTGGAGGCGCTGGAGGAGGAGTATTCCGAGCTGCGGACACCGGACTCGCCGACCCAGAAGGTCGCGGGCGCGTACGCCACGGAATTCACCTCCGTCCAGCACCGGCAGCGCATGCTGTCGCTCGACAACGCCTTCACCGACCTGGAACTGGCCGCGTGGGCCGAGCGCGTGGCCAAGGACGTGGGCGCCTCCGACCACCACTTCCTGTGCGAGCTGAAGGTCGACGGTCTCGCCGTCAACCTCACGTACGAACGCGGCCGTCTCACGCGCGCGGCGACCCGCGGCGACGGCCGTACGGGCGAGGACATCACGCCCAACGTCCGTACGATCACGGAGATCCCGGACCGTCTGACCGGCGACCACGTCCCCGACCTCGTGGAGATCCGCGGCGAGGTCTACTTCCCGATGGAGAAGTTCGAGGAGCTCAACGCCCGGCTGGTGGCGGCGGGCGACAAGCCCTTCGCCAACCCCCGCAACGCGGCGGCCGGTTCGCTGCGGCAGAAGGACCCGCGCGTCACGGCGACCCGGCCGCTCCACATGGTCGTCCACGGCATCGGCGCCCTGGAGGGGTTCGAGGGCCTCGGCCGGCTCTCCGAGGCCTACGGCCTGCTGCACTCCTGGGGACTGCCGACCACGCGGTACGCGAAGGTGGTCGACGACCTCGACGGCGTACGGGAGTTCATCGCGTTCTACGGGGAGAACCGCCACTCCGTGGAGCACGAGATCGACGGCGTGGTCGTCAAGCTCGACGAGATCCCCCTCCAGGGCCGGCTCGGCTCCACAGCGCGCGCACCCCGCTGGGCCATCGCCTGGAAGTACGCGCCCGAGGAGGTCAACACCAAGCTCGTCAACATCCGTGTGGGCGTGGGCCGTACGGGCAGGGTCACCCCGTACGCGCAGGTCGAGCCGGTCACGGTCGCGGGTTCCGAGGTCGAGTTCGCCACCCTGCACAACCAGGACGTGGTGAAGGCCAAGGGCGTCCTCATCGGGGACACGGTGGTGCTGCGCAAGGCCGGTGACGTCATCCCCGAGATCCTCGGACCGGTCGCCGACCTGCGCGACGGCAGCGAGCGGGAGTTCGTGATGCCGGCCGAGTGCCCCGAGTGCGGTACGGCGCTGCGGCCCATGAAGGAGGCCGACGTCGACCTGCGCTGCCCGAACGCCCGGGGCTGCCCCGCCCAGTTGCGCGAGCGGCTGTTCTACCTCGCGGGACGCAAGGCGCTGGACATCGAGCACTTCGGGTACGTGGCGGCGGCGGCCCTCACCAAGCCGCTGGAGCCGTCCGACCCGCCGCTGAAGGACGAGAGCGACCTCTTCGACCTCACGATCGAGCGGCTGCTGCCCATCAAGGCGTACGTCCTCGACCAGGACAGCGGTCTGCCCAAGCGCGATCCGAAGACCGGCGAGGAGAAGATCGCCACGGTCTTCGCCAACCAGCAGGGCGAGCCCAGGAAGAACGCGCTTGCCATGCTGGAGAACATCGCCGCCGCCAAGGAGCGCCCGCTCGCGCGTGTGCTGACCGGCCTGTCGATCCGTCACGTCGGCCCGGTCGCGGCCGAGGCGCTGGCCCGGGAGTTCCGGTCCGTGGAGCGCATCGAGGCGGCCACCGAGGAGGAGCTCGCCACCACCGAGGGCGTCGGGGCGATCATCGCCGCCTCGCTCAAGGAATGGTTCGCCGAGGACTGGCATCGCGAGATCATCCGCAAGTGGAAGGCGGCCGGCGTCCGGATGGAGGACGAGGGCGCGGGGGAGGACGAGGGGCCGCGGCCGCTCGAAGGCCTCACGGTCGTGGTCACGGGCACGCTCGAACACCACACGCGGGACGGGGCGAAGGAGGAGCTGCAGAGCCGTGGAGCAAAGGTGACCGGCTCGGTCTCGAAGAAGACGTCCTTCGTCGTGGTGGGCGACAATCCCGGCTCGAAGTATGACAAAGCGATGCAGTTGAAGGTTCCGGTCCTGAACGAGGAGGGCTTCGCCGTCCTGTTGGGGCAGGGTCCGGACGCGGCGGCGGACGTCGCGCTTCCGATCGAGGAATAGGCGTCGAAGACCACCCGTTCGGCGCAAATCGGTGAGATGCGGGTGACCAGGTCGCATTCGGGCAACCGTCGACGACCGCTGCCCGTGGAAGCCTTCCGCGGCCTACTGTTGACGTGTGCGCCTGCCGTGCCCGGCCGCGGCCGGCGCATCCTCGACTCCGCGTGAGCCGGGGGAAGGGTTTTCCGAGGCTCACCGTTGGCGGCTGTCGCCGGCAACGGATCGTGTGGCGTCGGCACCGCCGGCAGTGAGAGGGACGGGAATGGAACCGACCGAGAGCGCCGCTCCCGACTCACGGCTGCGCCCGCGCCGGACGACCGGCGCGTGGCTGACCGGCCTGCGGACGGGACGGCAGTCGGAACGCGCCGCCCGGAGCGGGCTCGGCGCCGCGCCGCTCCCCGTCCCCGTCGTCCCCGGCGCTCTCACCGCCGACCCCGGCACCGGCCTGCCCGGCCAGGACCCCGAGCGCCATCTGTCCTGGCCGACGCTGCCCTCGGCGGTCGTGGCGACGGCCGCGTTCGTCCTGGGCGCGGGCTTCTACCGGGCGTTCAGCGGTCATCACGCCCTCTTCCCGTGCGGCGCCGTCGGCTGGGCGCTGGCCCTGCTGACCGGCGTCATCGTCGGTCACCTGGTCGCCCTCGGCCGTGCCCGCTGGTGGGGCGGCACCGGTTCTGGCGCCGCGCTCACCCTCGCGGTCCTGCTGCTGTACGGCTGGGTCCCGGCCGGCATGGTCAGCCTCACGGTCGTCGTCCTGGTGGGCACGGCCCGGCGCGACCGCTGGCGCCAAGGCGTCGTGCACGGCGCCGTCGACATCCTCGGCATCGGCGCCGGAGCCCTGGTCCTCGCGTCGTTCGGACGGTTCCCCAGCGTCGAGACGCCCTGGGCCCCCGACACCTGGACGTTCTACGCCGCCCCCCAGGTCGTGCTGGTCGCCGGCGCCTATCTCGCCGTCACCCGCGCCCTGCTCTGGTACCTGAACACGCCGCGTGGGGGCCTGCCCACCGTCGCCCGTACGGCCCTGGTCAGACACGGGCTCGTCGCCGTGGCCCTGCTCGGCATCGCACCGCTGATCTGTGTCGTCGCGATGGCCCAGCCGCCGCTGCTGCCCCTGTTCTCGATCCCGCTGATCGCCCTCGACTCCACCCTGTGGATAGCCCGAGCCCGGGCCGAGGAGCAACTGCGCGATCCGCTGACCGGGCTGCCGAACCGTCAGTGGCTGCTGGAGCGCACCTGGACGGCCCTCGACGACGCCGAGCGCATCGGCGTGCGCTCCGCCCTCGTGCTCATCGACCTGGACCGCTTCCGTTCGGTGAACGACACGCTGGGGCACCTCGCCGGTGACCGGCTGCTCCTCCAGATAGCCGAGAGGCTGCGGCTGGCACTGCCGCGCGGGGCGGAGGCCGCGCGGCTCGGCGGTGACGAGTTCGCCGTGTTACTGCCGGTCGTGGACTCCACCACGTCGGCCACGCGGGTCGCCCGCAATCTGGTCGCCACCCTCGGCTCGCCGCTCGACCTGGACGGACTCACCCTCGTCCTGGAGGCCAGCGCCGGGCTCTCCGTCTTCCCCGACCACGCGCTCGACGCGGAGGGGCTGCTGCGTCTGGCCGACATCGCGATGTACCAGGCGAAGCGGGACCGCACGGGCGTCGAGGTGTACGAGTCCAAGCGGGACTCCAACACCCCCGACCGGCTCGGCCTGCTGGGCGATCTGCGCCGGGCCCTGGACACCGGTGACGTCGAACTGCACTACCAGCCCAAGGTCCGCTTCGACGGGCAGGTGGCCGGGCTCGAGGCGCTGGTGCGCTGGGTGCATCCCGAGCGCGGCAAGGTGCCGCCGGACGAGTTCATCGCCATCGCCGAGTCGTCCGGGCTGATGCCGCACCTCACCGAGTACGTCCTGGAGACCGCCCTCGGGCAGGTCGCGCGCTGGCGGGCACAGGGGCTGTACGTGCCGGTCGCGGTGAACGTGTCGCCGCGCGACGTGCACACCCCGGGGTTCGCGGGCGCCGTCGCAGCCCGTCTCGCCCGGCACGGAGTTCCCGCGGGAGCGCTCCAACTGGAGATAACGGAGCATGTGCTCCTGGAGGACCCGCAGCGTGCCGCCGACACCCTCGCGGCGCTCACCGGGCACGGCGTGAAGATGTCGCTGGACGACTTCGGCACCGGGTACTCCTCCCTGGTCCATCTGCGCCGGCTGCCGGTCAGCGAGCTGAAGATCGACCGTTCGTTCGTCGCACGGCTCGCCGTGGACGCCGAGGACGCCGAGATCGTGCGGTGCACCGTCGACCTCGCGCATTCGCTGGGGCTTCTCGTCGTGGCGGAGGGCGTCGAGGACGACGAGACGTGGGAGCGGTTGCGGGATCTGGGGTGTGACGCCGTCCAGGGGTGGCTCGTCGCCGCGGCGATGCCGCCCGACGAGGCGACGGCGTGGCTGCTCGCCCGGGGGGCCCGCGGGTGGCAGCGGCCGCGGGCCGCGCTGCCGGCAGCGGAGTAGCGGCCCTCGTCACCGGCCTCCGGCCGGGTGTCTCCCACCCACGCGCCACCCGTTCGCCGTCATCCGACAAGCCAGGCTCTCCCGTTCGGCCGTCCCGCCGTCGGCGTCCCTGGCTGCGCCGTGGATTCGCCTCACGGGCCCGGCGGTCGCCGATGGTGGGGCACCCCCGGGGAGAGTTCAGCCGTTCGGAGGCGGTCACGGGTGGTGCGTGGGCGGGAGACAGCCGGCCGCAGGCCGGAGAGGCGGTTTGGCCGGGGTCGTAGGTGTCCCCACGGCAAACCCGGGCGCGGGCATGGGCCCGGGCCCCATAGGATTGGGCCACACCACACGCACTCACCCCAGAGGATCGCTGCATGCCTGGCATCACGCGCGAGGAGGTCGCCCACCTCGCACGGCTGGCGCGTCTGGAGCTGAAGGGCGAAGAGCTCGACCACTTCGCAGGCCAGCTCGACGACATCATCGGCGCGGTCGCCCGCGTCAGCGAGGTCGCCGACCAAGACGTACCGCCGACCTCTCATCCGCTGCCGCTGACGAACGTCATGCGCGTGGACGAGGTCCGTCCGTCGCTCACCCCCGAGCAGGCGCTCTCCGGCGCCCCGGCCCAGGAGCAGCAGCGTTTCAAGGTGCCGCAGATCCTGGGGGAGGACTAATCACCATGACGGACACCAACGTCAACATCATCAAGCTCACCGCGGCCGAGATCGCCGGGAAGATCGCGGCGGGCGAACTGACCGCCGTCGAGGTCACCGAGGCCCATCTCGCCCGCATCGAGGCCGTCGACGAGAAGGTGCACGCCTTCCTGCACGTCGACCGTGAGGGCGCCCTCGCCCAGGCCCGTGCCGTGGACGCGAAGCGGGAGGCCGGCGAGAAGCTCGGCCCGCTCGCCGGCGTCCCGCTCGCGCTGAAGGACATCTTCACGACCGAGGGCATCCCGACCACCGTCGGCTCGAAGATCCTCGAAGGCTGGATCCCGCCGTACGACGCGACCCTCACCAAGCGGCTCAAGGCCGCCGACGTCGTCATCCTCGGCAAGACCAACATGGACGAGTTCGCCATGGGGTCTTCCACCGAGAACAGCGCGTACGGCCCGACCGGCAACCCCTGGGACCTCACCCGGATCCCCGGCGGCTCCGGCGGCGGCTCCTCCGCGGCCCTCGCCTCCTACCAGGCGCCCCTCGCCATCGGCACCGACACCGGCGGTTCCATCCGCCAGCCGGCCGCCGTCACCGGCACGGTCGGCGTCAAGCCCACGTACGGCGCGGTCTCCCGCTACGGCATGGTGGCGTTCTCCAGCTCCCTCGACCAGGGCGGCCCCTGCGCCCGTACGGTCCTGGACGCGGCCCTGCTCCACGAGGTCATCGCCGGGCACGACCCGCTCGACTCGACCTCCATCGACGCCCCGGTCCCGCCGGTCGTCGAGGCCGCCCGCAACGGCAGCGTCTCCGGCATGCGCGTCGGTGTCGTCAAGCAGTTCCGCGGCGAGGGCTACCAGGCCGGTGTCGTGCAGCGCTTCGACGAGGCCGTCGTGATGCTCAAGGAGCTCGGCGCCGAGATCGTCGAGCTGGACTGCCCGTCCTTCGACCTGGCGCTCTCCGCGTACTACCTGATCGCCCCGTCCGAGTGTTCGAGCAACCTCGCCCGCTTCGACGGCCTGCGCTACGGCCTGCGCACGGGCGACGACGGCACGCGCTCCGCCGAGGACGTCACCGCCCTCACCCGCGAGGCCGGCTTCGGCCCCGAGGTCAAGCGCCGCGTCATGCTCGGCACGTACGCGCTCAGCTCCGGCTACTACGACGCGTACTACGGCAGCGCCCAGAAGGTCCGTACGCTCATCACGCGCGACTTCGAGAAGGCGTTCGAGCAGGTCGACGTGATCGTCTCGCCGACGACGCCCACCACCGCCTTCCCGATCGGCGAGCGCGCCGACGACCCGATGGCGATGTACCTCGCGGACCTGTGCACCATCCCGACCAACCTGGCCGGCAACTCCGCCATGTCGCTGCCCTGTGGTCTCGCCCCCGAGGACAACCTCCCGGTGGGTCTGCAGATCATCGCCCCGGCGCTGAAGGACGACCGCCTTTACAAGGTCGGAGCCGCCGTCGAGGCCGCCTTCGTGGAAAAGTGGGGCCACCCGCTGCTTGAGGAGGCTCCGTCGCTGTGAGCAAGGCAATGTCCAAGGCCAAGGGTTTCAAGAAGTCCAAGTCCGGCACGTATCTGTCCATGGCGGGCACGGCGTTCGGTGCCCTCGGTGTCGCGAAGCAGGTCAAGAGGGCCCGCACGGAGAACGACACGCTGCGCCTCATCGACGCGGCCGTGTCCGCCGCCGCCATCGTCACCGGCCTCGCCATCCTCTACCGGGAGCTCAAGCGCCTGGGCGACGACGACGTCCTGCTGGGCTGAGAGGGAAGTTTTCACCGTGACCACCACGATCGACCTGGTGTCGTACGAGGACGCGCTCGCGTCGTACGACCCCGTCATGGGCCTCGAAGTCCATGTCGAACTCGGCACCAAGACGAAGATGTTCTGCGGCTGCTCGACCGAGCTGGGCGCCGAGCCCAACTCGCAGACGTGCCCGACCTGCCTCGGCATGCCCGGCGCCCTCCCGGTCGTCAACGCGACCGGGGTCGAGTCCGCCATCAAGATCGGCCTCGCGCTGCACTGCGAGATCGCCGAATGGTGCCGCTTCGCCCGGAAGAACTACTTCTATCCGGACATGCCTAAGAACTTCCAGACCTCGCAGTACGACGAGCCGATCGCCTTCAACGGCTATCTGGACGTCCAGCTCGAGGACGGCGAGGTCTTCCGCGTGGAGATCGAGCGCGCCCACATGGAGGAGGACACCGGCAAGTCGCTGCACGTCGGCGGCGCCACCGGCCGTATCCACGGCGCGTCCCACTCGCTGCTCGACTACAACCGGGCGGGCATCCCGCTCATCGAGATCGTCACCAAGCCGATCGAGGGCGCGGGCGAGCGTGCTCCCGAGGTCGCCAAGGCGTACGTCGCCGAGCTGCGCGAGCTCATCAAGGCGCTCGGTGTCTCCGAGGCCCGTATGGAGCAGGGCCAGATGCGCTGCGACGTGAACCTCTCGCTGCGCCCGCACGGCCGCGAGAAGTTCGGCACGCGCTCCGAGACGAAGAACGTCAACTCCCTGCGTTCCGTCGAGCGTGCCGCCCGCTTCGAGATCCAGCGCCACGCCGCGGTGCTGAACGCCGGCGGCACGATCATCCAGGAGACCCGTCACTTCCACGAGGACACGGGGTCCACGACCTCGGGCCGCGTGAAGGAGGAGGCCGAGGACTACCGGTACTTCCCGGAGCCCGACCTCGTCCCCGTCGCCCCGTCCCGTGAGTGGGTCGAGGAGCTGCGCGCCGTACTGCCCGAGCAGCCGCTGGCCCGCCGCAACCGGCTGCGCGAGGAGTGGGATGTCAACGCCCACGACATGCAGTCGATGCTCAACGCCGGCGCCATCGACTCGATCGTCGCGACGATCGAGGCCGGTGCCGACTCCACCTCCGCCCGCAAGTGGTGGATGGGCGAGCTGGCCCGCAGCGCCAACGAGTCGGGCACGGCCCTGGAGGACCTGCCGATCACCCCGGTCCAGGTCGCCCGGGTGTCCGAGCTGGTCGCCGCCGGCGATCTGAACGACAAGCTGGCCCGTCAGGTCATCGAGGGCGTCCTCGCCGGCGAGGGCACCCCGGACGAGGTCGTCGACAAGCGCGGCCTGAAGGTCGTCTCGGACGAGGGCGCGCTGACCGCCGCCGTCGACGAGGCCATCGCCGGGAACCCGGGCATCGCCGACAAGATCCGTGGCGGCAAGGTCCAGGCCGTCGGCGCGCTCGTCGGCGCGGTCATGAAGGCCACCCGCGGCCAGGCCGACGCCGCTCGCGTCAAGGAGCTCATCCTGGAGAAGCTGGGCGTCTCCGAAGGCTGAGATCCGGGTTTTCCCACATCCCAGGGGGTGCGCCGCGACCGGCGCACCCCCTGGGGTCTGTGTCGGCGTGCTCAGGTCAACGCGCTACGCTCCCGCGCCATGAGTGGAAGCACCGACTCCGAGACACACGACGGCACCAGCGAGACGCACGACGGTACGACCGAGGCGCACGACGGCACGACGGAGACACACGACCGCACGACCGGGACGGTGGACGGTACGCCGCAGGACCCCGACGGCCGCGAGGACCACGACGGCCGCGAGGACCACGACGGCCGCGAGGACCCCGACTCCGCGAAGCCGGAGCCGGAGGACGAGGGCCTGGATCCGGAGGACGAGGACGGGGACGAGGACGGCGACGAGGATCCGGAGGCACGCCGGGCGCGCTGGACCGCGATCGGCACCGGAGTCCTGCTGACCGTCGCCGGACTCGCCGCGTCGGTGATGCGCGCCGGCGGCTCGGGAAGCGCGCTCATACCCCTCTCCTACGCCTCGGGAGCCGTCCTGTGCGCCGGTGCGTCGATGCTCGGGGCCAAGGGCCGCACCCGGCGGGCCCTGTGGCTGATGATCGCCGGAGTGATGGTCATGGCTGTGGGTGACCAGTTGGACTGAGGTGTGGCGGGCGGGGTGACCGAGGCCACGCGTATTCCCTGTGACATGGGACGCAGCCTTGTGAGTAAGCCCACGAACGCGACAAATGATCAGTTCATGCTGCAAGAGTGATGACGCATTAGTCATGTGTTCTTTGCGGGCAGTTCCCGATAAAGATCCACAAATCCCCCCAGGGAGCTCGCTCGTGGCAGCCCTTGCTCGGTGGTGCGTCCGGCATCGCCTCATCACCGTCCTCCTCTGGCTTCTGGCCTTCGGCGGTGTGACCGCGGCCGCGGCCGCGACGGGCTCCGCGTACTCCAACGACTACGAAGTCCCCGGCACGGAGTCGGGCCGCGCGACGCAGCTCCTGAACAGCGGCTTCCCCGGGCTCGGCGGCGACAGCGACACCGTCGTCTGGCACACCGGCTCGGGCACGGTCCGCTCCGCCGACGTCGAGCAGTCGATGACCCGGGCCCTGGACAAGATCGAGAAGCTCCCCGGAGTGGCCTCCGTCGACAGCCCTTACACGCACGAGGGATCGGGCCGGACGGGCGCCGACGGCGGGATCAGCCAGGACGGCCGGACGGCGTACGCGACCATCACCTTCGCCGACCGGGCCGAGGACCTCGACAAGGGCGAGGTCCAGGCCGTCGTCGACGCCGCCAAGGACGCCGAGGCCAAGGGACTCGACGTCGAGCTGGGCGGCACCGCGATCTCCCTGACCAAGCCGTCCGGCGGACACACGGCCGAGATCGTCGGCGTGGCCGTCGCCGCCGTGGTCCTCTTCCTCGCCTTCGGCTCGCTCGCCGCCTCCATGCTGCCCATCGCCACCGCCCTGGTCGGCGTGGGCACGGCGTACTTCGGCATCGTGCTCCTCGGACACGTCATGACCGTGGCCGACTTCGCCCCCATGCTCGGCATGCTGGTGGGCCTCGGGGTCGGGATCGACTACGCGCTGTTCATCGTGACCAGACACCGGCGCGGCCTCAAACGCGGACTGCCGGTGGCCGAGGCGGCGCAGAACGCCGTGGCCACCACCGGGCGCGCGGTCGTCTTCGCCGGCGCCACCGTCTGCATCGCCCTGCTGGGCATGCTCATCCTGCGGCTCAGCTTCCTCAACGGTGTGGCGATCGCCGCCTCCCTGACCGTCGTGCTCACCGTCGCGGCCTCCGTGACCCTGCTGCCCGCGCTGCTCTCCTTCATCGGTCCCCGCGCGCTCAGCCGCCGCGAGCGGCGGCGGCTGGAGGAGCACGGGCCCGAGCCGGAGATGGCCACCGGGTTCGCCGCCCGCTGGTCCGCCTTCGTGGAACGCCACCCCAAGCTGCTCGGCGTCGTGGCCGTCGTCGTGATGGCCGTGCTCGCCCTCCCCACGCTCTCCCTCCACCTGGGCACGTCCGACCAGGGCAACGACCCGAGGACGACGACCACCCGGCAGGCGTACGACCTCGTCTCGGAGGGCTTCGGTCCCGGTGTGAACGGGCCCCTGACCCTCGTCACCAAGGTCGGCGGCGCCGAGGACAGGCTCGCCCTGGACAACCTGGACGCCACCCTGCGGTCCACCGAGGGCGTCGCCTCGGCGACCCCGGTGACGTACAACGGCGTCGGTGACACCGCCTTCCTCACCGTCGTCCCGGACTCCGCGCCGCAGTCCCAGAAGACCAGCGATCTCGTCGACCGGCTGCGCACCGACGTCCTGCCGCGCGCCGAGTCGGGCACCTCCCTCGACGTACAGGTCGGTGGTGTGACGGCGAGCTACGACGACTTCGCGGACGTCATCATCGGCAAGCTCCCGCTCTTCGTCGGTGTCGTGATCAGCCTCGGCTGTGTCCTGCTGCTGCTCGCGTTCCGTTCGATCGGCATCCCGCTCAAGGCCGCGGTCATGAACATCGCCGCCGTCGCCGCGGCCTTCGGAGTCGTCGTCGCGATCTTCCAGTGGGGCTGGGGGAGCGAGCTGCTCGGCCTCGGCCGCGCGGGCCCGATCGAGCCGTTCCTGCCCGTGATCATGGTGTCGGTGCTCTTCGGGCTGTCCATGGACTACCAGGTCTTCCTGGTGAGCCGGATGTACGAGGAGTGGCTGGAGACCGGTGACAACCGGCGTGCCGTACGCGTCGGCCTCGCCGAGACCAGCCGGGTGATCAACTCCGCCGCCGTCATCATGATCTCGGTCTTCCTCGCCTTCGTGCTCAGCGGCGACCGCGTGATCGCGATGTTCGGCATCGCCCTGGCCGCCGCCGTCGCCCTGGACGCCTTCGTCCTGCGCACGCTCCTCGTCCCCGCCCTCATGCACCTGCTCGGCGACGCCAACTGGTGGCTGCCCAAGGCGCTCGACAAGCGACTGCCGCGCATCAGCATCGAGCCGCCCGAATGCCGGGCCGCGCATGAGAGGCTGGCCGAGGCCACGGACGCCGAGGCGGCGGACGTACTGGGCCACGCGGCGGCCGACATCGAGGCGCTGGACCTCAGGATGCCGGACGCCGGGGGGCAGGACGTGACGACGAAGGAGCGGTGACGGGATGTACGCGATATCCCTGGGCGACGACGGAGCGGAACTGCGGCCCCTGGAGCCCTGGCACGCCGAGGAGTTCCTCGCGCACCTGGACCGCGGACGCGAGTTCATCGGGCAGTTCATCCCCTTCGGGGCCCGGTCCACGGACGTGCCGTCCGCGCGGGCGCAGCTCCAGCGCTACGCGGACATGCGCTGCGCCGACACCGGGTCCCTGCACGGCCTGTGGCTGGACGGGAAGCTCGTGGGCGGTGTGCTCTTCCTGAACTTCGACGCGGTCCAGGGCAACTGCGAGGTCGGCTGCTGGCTGGAACCCGCCGCCGCCGGGCGCGGTCTGGTCACCCGCGCGATGCGGATCCTCATCGACTGGGCGGTCGAGGAGCGGGGGATCCACCGCGTCGAGTGGGTCGCCGCCGCGGGCAACGTCCCGAGCCTGAACGTGGCCCGGCGGCTCGGCCTGAGCCGGGACGGCGTGCTCCGCGGCAAGCACCCCCATCACGGGGTCCGGCACGACCTCGAGGTGTGGTCCGTGCTCGCCCCCGAGTGGCGTGCCGCACGCGCGGACACCGCCCCCGCGGATCATTAAGGAAGCTCTCAGACAGCGTCCGTACGGTGCCCGCATGGGAACCAAGACAGTTGACGAGACCGGGGCCGAGACCGGTACAGAGGCGCAGCGCGACGAGCGGACCGTGGACGTCACCAAGGCCGACGCGGCCGAGGCGTCCACGGACGAAGGGACCGAGGCCCGGACCTCGGCCGACGCCCAGGAGCGGGACGAGGCCGGCGAGGACCCGGACGCGCAGGACGAGGCCGGCGAGGACCTGGCCGCCCTCGAGGACGCCGGGACGGGACGGGACGGCGGTGTCGGCCAGGGTGCCGCCGCCGTGGTGTCCGCCGCACTCGGCCTGGTGTCGCTGACCGGGAGCTGGGTCTCCACCGTGGCGGCCGCCCGCGAGACCCTGATCGGCCAGCTCGAGACCTCGTCGACCGCGAGCGTGGCCACGCAGGTCAAGGAGGTCTACGGGGACGCCTGGGCGGCCACCGCGCTGGTCGGCGGCCTCTTCGCGCTGGTCGCGCTGATCGTCGGTGTCGTGGTGCTGGTCCGGCCCGCCTTCGGCGCCCCCGGGAAGCCGCAGGCCGCCTGGATCAAGTCCGTCGCCTGGGCGGGCGTCTCCCTCGGCGTCGTGGGCCTGGTGCTCGCGGTCGCCAAGTACTCCGACATCCTCCTCGGACTGCCCTCCACGAGCTGAGGCCCGCGACCCGGCACCACCGACGAACCGACACCTCAGAGGGGCCTTAGGGCCGGCACGGGAAACCAGCCGCCGCCCTAAGGCCCTTCGCGCTCCCAAGATGCGGAACTCTCCCGATGTGGCGCACCCCCCTGGGAGACGAAGGTTGAGGCATCGCGAACAAGCGAGACCGAAACCGACGCTTCACGAGGGGTACGAGATGTTCGAGTTCGAGCTCCAGCAGATCCGGTCCGAGGAAATGATCCGCAGGGCCCAGACCTACCGGCTCGCCAAGGAGGCCGCCGGCGGCCGCCGGGCCGCCCGCCGCGCCGCCCGGCAGTCCGCACAGGGCGACACCGAACGGGCCCATAGCGACCGCCCCCGCCGGCACCGGTCGGCCCGCACCGCGTGAACAGCGGGCCGCCTGTGGACGGCCGAGCGCCATCCGGCCGTCCACAGGCTGTGCGGGACGGCCACCGCGCGGCGGCCGTCCCGCACCCACCGTCCACGGGCCGTCCGGCGGGCGGGGCACTGATCGCCGTCCCGGCGACGGGTGCCCCCCTGTCGGACCCCTGTGCCATGCTCGGGCCCGTGGAGACCAGGTCCGTCAGCCCCGTGTTCGTCGGACGCGCCGACGAACTGGGCGTGTTGAACGACGCGCTCGCCCGCGCCGCCGCCGGGGGAGAGCCACAGGCGTTCCTGCTCGGCGGCGAGGCCGGTGTCGGCAAGACCCGCTTCCTGGAGGAGTTCTCCGGCGCCGCCACCCGCGAGGGCGCCGTCGTCGCCTCCGGCGGCTGCGTCGAGATCGGCGCCGACGGCCTCCCCTTCGCCCCCTTCTCCACCGCCCTGCGCGCCCTGCGCCGCGCCCTGCCCGACGAACTCGCCGCCGCGGCCGCCGGACAGGAGGAGGAACTCGCCCGCCTCCTCCCCGAGCTCGCCCGGACGACCCCGGGACGGCAGTACGAGGAGGACGGCATGGCCCGCCTCTTCGAGCTCACCGCCCGCCTGCTGGAACGCGTCGCCGCGGACCGCACGGTCGTCGTCGTCCTCGAGGACCTGCACTGGGCCGACGCCTCCACCCGCCATCTGCTCGCCTACCTCTTCCGCACGCTGCGCAGCGGCCGCCTCGTCGTGATCGCCACCTACCGCGCCGACGACATCCACCGCCGTCATCCGCTGCGCCCCCTGCTCGCCGAACTCGACCGTCTGCGCACGGTCCGCCGCATCGAGCTGAGCCGCTTCAACCGGGCGGAGGTCGGCCGTCAGATCGCCGGAATCATCGCCCGCGAACCCGACACCGCCCAGGCCGACGAGATCTTCGCCCGCTCCGACGGCAACGCGTTCTTCGTCGAGGAACTCGCCGTCGCCGCCCGCGAAGGCTGTCGCACCGGACTCACCGACACCCTGCGCGACCTGCTCCTCGTCCGCGTCGAAGGACTGCCCGAAAGCGCCCAGCGGGTCGCCCGGATCGTCGCCGAGGGCGGCAGCACCGTCGAGTACCCCCTGCTCGCCGCCGTGGCACGGCTCGCCGAGGACGACCTCATCGAGGCCCTGCGAGCCTGTGTCGGCGCCAACATCCTGATCGCCACGCCCGGCGGCGACGGCTACCGCTTCCGCCACTCCCTGGTCCGCGAGGCCGTCAGCGACGACCTGCTGCCCGGCGAGCGCTCCCGCTTCAACCGCCGCTACGCCGAGGCCCTGGAAGCCGACCCGGCGCTCGTACCGGCCGACGAACGCGTCACCCGGCTGGCCAGCTACTGGTACCACGCCCACGACGCCGCCAAGGCCCTGCCCACCGTCCTCGACGCCTCGGTGGAGGCCCGTCGCCGGCACGCCCACTCCGAGCAACTGCGGCTCCTGGAACGGGCGATGGAACTGTGGGAGGCGGTCCCCGACACCGTACGGGCCGAACTGCGGCCCATCGACTACGTGGAGGCCTACCCACCTCCGCTGCCCGACGGCCACGGAGAGACCCCGGCCGGCCCCGACTGCGCGACCACACCGCTGAGTTACCTGGACCTCATGGCCGAGGCCGCCGTGGCCGGCCGGCTGTGCGGGGAACGCGAACGCGCCCTGAAGACGACCAAACGGGCGCTGCACCTCCTGGAGGACGAGGGCGACCCGCTGCGCGCCGCCTGGTTCTGGATCCAGCGCTCCCGGCTCGTACAGGCGCAGGTCCGCGGCAACGGGTGGAAGGAACTCGCCACCGCCCAGGAGCTGGTGCGTGGTCTGCCGCCCTCCCAGGTGCACGCCGAGGTCCTGTCCATGGTCGCCGCCTGGTGCATGGTGCACCAGCCGGGCCACGGCGCCCTCTCCGCGGCCGAACGCGCCGTGGAGTACGCGCACATGGTGGGCGCCCAGGACACCGAGCTGAACGCCCGGCTCACCCTCGGCGGCCTGATGGTCGACGCGGGGGAGACCGAGGCCGGGCTCGCGGAGATGTACCGGGTCAAGGAGCGGGCCAACCGCCAGGGCGCCGCGTACGTCGTGGGCCGTCTGCACATCAACCTGCCCTCCCACCTGGAATCGGTCGGCCGCTCCCGGGAGGCCGTCGCCGTCCTGCGCGAGGGCATAGAACTCGCCTGCAGGAACGGCCTGTTGGACACCCAGGCCTGGGTCTGGGGGAACCTCTCCGAATCGCTGTACGCGCTCGGCCGCTGGGACGAGGCCGCCGAGGCCGCCCGCAGCGCCCTGGCCATCGGGCTCGGCG
Organism: Streptomyces sp. NPDC005070; assembly: GCF_053600395.1. Lineage (NCBI taxonomy): Bacteria > Bacillati > Actinomycetota > Actinomycetes > Kitasatosporales > Streptomycetaceae > Streptomyces > Streptomyces sp. NPDC005070. Next base: position 19,340 of record NZ_JBSFZS010000012.1, read on the forward strand.
GCAAGGCGTCCGGGGTGGGCGCCACCCGGCTCGCGCCCGTGGCCCTGGCCCGCGGGGACCTCATCGAGGCGGGACGTCAACTGACGTCTGCCCGGGGTCACTTCGGCACCCATGACCCGATGCCCCAGCACTCCCTGCCGCTGCTGTGCACCACCATCGGCATCGCCGCGGGCGAGGGCCGCTTCCTCGACGCCCGCACCGCCCTGGAGGAGGCCCTGGCCGCGGGCTTCCCGCCCGGCACCCAGCGCTACGCCTGGCCGCTGCTGCTGGCCGCCGTCACCGCGGAGGCCGACGCCCGCGGCCTGCCCGTCGCCGCCCCGGGCCGCGCCCCCGCGCTGGACCGCGTCCGCACGGCCGCGCGGACCCTGGCCACCGGAGCGCCCGTCTGGAGCGCCCACGCCGAATGGCTGCGCGCCGAACTCCGGCGGGCCGACGGCGCGAGCAGCCCCGGCCAGTGGTCCGAGGTGGTCGCCGCCGTCGAACCCCTGGAGCGCCCCTACGACCTCGCCCGGGTCCGGCTCCGTCTCGCCGAGTCCCTGCTGCTCACGGGCGCGGACGACGACGAGCGAGGCCGCGCCGCGGAACTCCTGCGGCTGGCCGGCGCCGTCGCGGGGCACCTCGGGGCCCGTCCGCTCGCCGACGCCGTCGCGCTGCTCGCCCAGCGTGCCCGCATCACCCTGGAGCACAGGTCCGAGCCGCCCCGGACGGCTCCCGCCGACCCCGCGGCCGCGTTCGGCCTGACCAGCCGCGAGCGCGATGTCCTGCGCCTGGTCGCCGCCGGCCGCAGCAACCGCCAGATCGCCGAGGAACTCTTCATCTCCCCGAAGACGGCCAGCGTGCACGTCTCGAACATCCTGGCCAAGCTGGACGTCTCGGGACGGGGCGAGGCGGCCGCACTGGCCCACCGGCTGCGGCTCTTCCCACCGGACGGCCCGGCCGCCCGAGCGGCCGGCTGAGGGCCCCGCACGCGGGAGACCGGGCCGAGGGAGCACCGCGGTCGCCCCCGGCCCGCCGTCCTACTTCACCTCCAGCTCCAGGAGCCGGTCGTCGCCCTTCACGGGGGTGCCGCGGCCGTCGGTCTCGCTCGTCGTCAGCCAGAGCCTGTCGCCGCCCGCGGAGACGACGGTGCGAAGGCGGCCGTACCTGCCCGTCAGGAAGGCCTCGGGCGCCGCGGACGCCTCGGTGCCGTTCAACGGGATGCGCCACAGACGTTCGCCCCTGAGGGCCGCCATCCACAGGGACCCCTCGGCGTAGGCGATCCCGCTCGGGGAGGCCTCGTCGGTCTTCCACTGGACGATCGGATCGTGGTACGCCGAGTTGTGGCTGATCCCTTCCACCACCGGCCAGCCGTAGTTGTCGCCGGGCTTGATCTGGTTCAGCTCGTCCCAGGTGTCCTGGCCGAACTCCGAGGCCCACAGCCGCTGTTTGTCGTCCCAGGCGAGACCCTGGACGTTGCGGTGCCCGTACGAGTACACGACCGAGTCGGGGAACGGATTGCCCGGCGCGGGCTCGCCCTCCGGCGTCATGCGCAGGATCTTCCCGCCGAGCGACTTCTTGTCCTGGGCCAGGCCCCGGTCACCCGTCTCACCGGCGCCCGCGTAGAGCATCCTGTCCGGACCGAAGGCGATCCGGCCACCGTTGTGGATCACGCCCTTGGGGATGCCCTTGAAGATCGTGTCCGGCGCCCCGAGCTGCTCGCCGGACGGCTTCCGCTCGTCGTACAGCATGCGGACGATGCGGTTGTCGGAGGCCGTGGTCAGGTAGGCGTAGATCATGTGGTCGGAGGCGTAGTCGGGCGAGAGCGCGATGCCGAGGAGGCCGCCCTCGCCGGCCGGGGCCACCCCGGGAACCTCGCCCAGCAGCGTCTTCGCGCCGGTCTTCTCGTCGATCCGGGTGATCGTCCCCTTGTCCCGCGAGGACACCAGCAGACCGCCGTCGGCCAGCGGCGCGAGGCCCCAGGGAGTGTCCAGGTTCTCGGTGACGGTGCGCAGGACCCGCACCGAGCCCTTCGCGGGCGGCGTCGGCCCGGCGGTGGCGCTCGGGGCGGAGGACGCGTGGGACGCCCCGCCCCCGATGCCGGGCGACGTGCCCGAGCCGGCCGTGCTTCCCCCCTCGCCGGAGGAACAGCCGGCCGTCCCCAGAAGCATGCTCGCGGCCAACACGACTGTCACTGCTCGAACTTGCACCATCAGGGTCCCTTCGACGCGGCGGTCTCCCTGTTCATACACCGCTCGCGTTCCCCGGGTTCCCGGTCCCGGCCGGGAGATCCGAGCCGGGCTCCGGAAGCGCCGCTCAGTCCCAGGATCCCAGCGCCCCCGGCAGCGCCGCCACCTCGGCGAGATCCTGTGCCGTCAGCCGCAGTCCGGCCGCCCCCGCGTTCTCCGCGACCCAGCGCTCCCGCTTGGCCCCCGGCACCGGGACGACGTGCGGACCCTGCGCCAGGACCCACGCCAGCGCCACCTGCGCGGGCGTGACGGGACGGGCGCCGCCCCCGTGCCGCCGCGCGACGCGCCGCAGACCGACGACGATGGGCTGGTTCGCGGCCATCATCTCCGCGGTGAAGCGTGGATGGCGGGCCCGTGCGTCGTCGGGCTCGAAGCCCTCGCCGGGGGTCAGCGTCCCGGTCAGGAAGCCGTTGCCGAGCGGCATCGCGGCGAGGAACCCGACCCCGCGCGCCGCACACCACGGCAGCAGCGCGTCCAGCGCCTCCGCCGACCACACCGACAGCTCGGCCTGCACGGTGCTCACCGGGAAGACCTGCTGCACCCGTTCCAGCAGCCGAATCGTTCCGTCGTGCAGCCGCGCCCCCGCCCGGCGGCCGGACCCGGCACCCACGGCGCACAGCCCGAGCGAGCGGACCTTTCCGGCCGCGACGAGCTCGGCCATCGCGCCCCACGTCTCCTCGACCGGCACTTCCGGGTCCGCGCGGTGAAGCTGGTAGAGGTCGATCACATCCGTCTGGAGCCGGCGCAGCGACGCGTCGCACGCCCGTTTCACATAGCCGGGGCGGCCGTTGGCCACGAGGTGCTGGTCGCCCACCAGCAGACCGACCTTGGTCGACACGAAGGCCTCGGCGCGCCGTTCCTTCAGGACGCGCCCCAGGAGCAGCTCATTGGTGAACGGCCCGTACATGTCGGCCGTGTCGAGCAGGGTCGACCCCCGGTCCAGTGCCGCGTTCACCGCGCGCAGCGACTCCTCGCCACGCTGGTGCGACCCGGTGTAAGCCCAGCTCATCGGCATGCATCCGAGTCCGACCGCCCCCACATCGAGCGCCGCGGCCCCGATCGTTCTGCGCTCCACCTGGCCGTGCTCCTCCTTCTGCCGGCCCCCAACCTAACCTCTGCGCGCATGAGCGCCTGGCATAACCTCCTGACCATGACTTCCGATGTCTGGCTCCCCTTCCACGCGGACGAGATCGACGGACTCCCCGAGGGCCTCGACTACCGTTTCTGGGACGGCGGCCAGGAGTTCCCCGCGGATCCCGTCGACTGCGTGTTCTACGTCGTGCCCTACATGAAGCCGTCCGCCGTCTCGCAGCGGCCGATGGCCGAAATGACGTCGGTGCGGGTCGTGCAGACCCTCTCCGCCGGCGTCGACCACGTCCTGCCGAACCTCAACTCCCTGCCGTCCGGCGTGGAGTTGTGCAACGCCCGCGGGGTGCACGAGGCGAGCACCGCCGAACTCACGCTCGCCCTGATCCTCGCCTCGCTGCGCGGGATCCCCGACTTCGTGCGCGGCCAGGACAAGCAGGAGTGGCGCTCGGGCTTCCGTCCCGCACTGGCCGACAAGTCCGTTCTCATCGTGGGGTACGGGTCCATCGGGTCGGCCATCGAGGACAGGCTCGCGCCGTTCGAGCTCGCCCGGGTGGCGCGCGTCGCACGCTCCGCCCGTGCCACGGCGCGCGGTCCCGTGCGCCCCCTCACCGAACTGCCCTCCCTCCTCCCCGAGTTCGACGTCGTCATCCTGTCCACGCCCCTCACGGAGAGCACCCGCGGTCTGGCGGACGCCGGCTTCCTGTCCCGGATGAAGGACGGCGCGCTCCTGGTGAACGTGGCCCGCGGACCCGTCGTCGACACGGACGCGCTGCTCGGCGAGCTGAAGAGCGGGCGCATCACCGCGGCCCTCGACGTCACCGACCCCGAACCGCTGCCCCCGGGCCACCCGCTGTGGCACGCGCCCGGCGTGCTCATCAGCCCCCATGTCGGGGGGCCGACCTCGGCGTTCTGGCCGCGCGCCAAGCGGCTGCTCGCCGAGCAGCTCACCCGCTTCGTGAACCGGGAGCCGTTGCGCAACGTGGTCCTTACCACCGGCACCTGAGCAACGCCCTGTTCGCTCGCCGTCCGCCTCGGGCACTCTCCGCAGTTCCTCGAACGCGGGCAGTGCCGGCATAGTCCCTGGTCGTTACGGAGCGTAGAGGAACTATGTCCCTGAGTGACGAGACTGGTGTATCGTCCGGACAGGGGCTGCGCCGCGCACCGTTCGGCGCCGGGGACGGACTTTGAGACTGCGAGGGGGGCGACGGGCAATGCACGGCCTATGGACCAACGATCCGACGCGGCGGGGCCGCCGCCGACGACGACCCTGGCGCGCGGCCACGCACAGCCGCGGTCACGGCAGCCATCACCACCGCAGGCATCCGGGCCGCCGGAGGCACGGGCACCCGGCGTGCCGGGACCGGCGGGACCCCGGGGCGCGGACCGGGTGGGCCCGGTGAGCTCCCCAGGAGCGCTGCTGATCCGTCGGACGGTGTTCGACGGTGGGACGGGCCTGTTCTCGCAACTCGCGCTGGCCCTGGTGTGCGCGGCCTACGCCGTCGGTTCCGCGCTCGGCTGGGGCTCCACGCGTCTCGCGCTGGTCATGGGCGACTTCGGGCTGAGCGTCGCCGCGGGCACCGCGGCGGTCTCCTGCTTCCTCTACGCCCGCCGCCGTCGCAGCCGCTTTCGACCCGCGTGGCTGCTGTTCGCGCTCTCCTCGGCGATGGCCTCGCTCGGCAACCTGGTCTGGGGGTGGTATGAGGTCGTCCTCGACCGCCCCGTGCCCACCCCGAGCTACGCCGATCTGTTCTTCCTCTGCTTCGCGCCGCCCGCCATCGTCGGACTCCTGGTGCTCGCCAAGCGGCCCGTCACCAGGGCGGGCTGGGTATGTCTCGCGCTGGACGCCTGGCTCATCGGCGGATCGCTGCTCACCCTGTCCTGGAGTCTGGCGCTCGCCCAGGCCGCGCGGTTCGACGGGCCGAGCGTCGCGCACACCGCGCTGTCCCTCGCGTACCCGCTGCTGGACATCGCGCTGGTCAGCATGGTGCTCGCGCTGCACTTCAGGCGCTCGTCGGTGAACAGGTCGGCGGTCAACACCGCGATCGGGGCGCTCGCCCTGACCGTGATGTGCGACGCGCTGTTCACCTCGCCCCTCCTGCACAACAGTTACCACTCGGGCCAGCTCCTCGACGCGGGCTGGTTCGCCGGCTCGCTGCTCCTCGCCTACGCCCCCTGGGTCGTCACCCGGCACGGGTACGAGACCGAGGAACACTCCGGCGAGGAGCACACCACCGGCGAGCACGGCGCCGACATCGACGCGTACGGCCCGGACCCGCGCGAACCCGAGGCCCGAGGCCCCGAGCCGAGCGCACCCGACCCGCGCGGACCGGACGAGCCGGGCTCGGAGGAGCACGCGCGCGTGGCGCACGAGGGCATCCCCGGACAGCGCAGGGAAGGGCAGCACGGGCCCCCGGGAAGCCGCGTCCCGCCCGGGCCCCAGGGCACCCGTCCGGCGCCCGGACAAGGAGCCCCCCAGGAGCGGCCCGGGTCGCACGACGGCCAGGAGCGGCACGAGGAGCCGGCCCCACGCCACGGAGGGCGGGGCGGACCCGCCCCCGCGGACCCCCAGGGCCCGGGCCGCTCCCCGGCGGCGCGTCCGATCACCGGGTCACTGGCCGCCCTGACGCCCTATCTCGCCGCCGCCGTCTGCACGTTGGGGATCCTGTACAACATCCTCAACGGACGCAGGGTGGACCGCGTGGTGCTCGTCACCGCAGGTCTCGTCGTCCTCGCCCTCGTGGTGCGCCAGGGCATCATGCTGCTCGACAACATCACCCTCACCCAGGAACTGGCCCAGAAGGAGAACCACTTCCGCTCCCTGGTGCAGGGGTCGAGCGACGTCATCATGATCGCCGCGCCGAACGGCATCCTGAGATACGTCAGCCCGGCCGCCGCCGGGGTCTACGGCCGTGACGCCGAGGACCTGGTCGGCTCCGAACTCGCCTCGCTCATCCACCCCGAGGACCTCGGCTGCGTGGTCCACGAAGTACGGCGCTTCCTCGCGGCCAGCCATGCCGAGGAGCCCACCACCCGGATCGAGTGCAGGTTCCGGTCCGGCGACGGCGGCTGGCTCAACGTGGAGTCCACCGTCAACCGGCACCACGGCGGCCTCATCTTCAACAGCCGTGATGTCACCGAACGCGTGCGGCTCCAGGCGCAGTTGCAGCACAACGCCGAGCACGACCCGCTCACCGACCTGCCCAACCGCGCGCTGTTCACCCGGCGCGTCCAGCAGGCCCTGTCCGGGCGCCGCTCCACCGACCGGGGCACCGCAGTCCTCTTCATCGACCTCGACGGCTTCAAGGCCGTCAACGACACCATCGGGCACCAGGCAGGCGACGAACTGCTCGTCCAGGCCGCCCGCAGACTCCAGGACTCCGTCCGGCACGGCGACACCGCCGCCCGGCTCGGCGGAGACGAGTTCGCGGCCCTGATCGTCGGTGACGGGGGCCGCGACCGCACCGCCCGTGAGCAGCAGGTACGGGAACTCGCCGACCGTCTGCGGATCAGGCTCTCCCAGCCCTACTGCATCGACGGCAACGATGTCCGGGTCGCCGCGTCCATCGGCGTCGGCTTCGCCGAACCGGGCCTCGGCGCCGGTGAGTTGCTGCGCAACGCCGACCTCGCCATGTACCGCGCCAAGGCGGCCGGAAAGGGCCGCGTCGAGCTCTACGCGCCCCAGATGCAGCAGGACGTGGTCCGCAGGGCGGAGCTGGCGACCCGGCTGCGCTCCGCGCTGCAGGACGGCGAGTTCGCCCTGCTGCACCAGCCCGTGGTGTCGCTGGAGAACGGCCGGATCGCGTCGGTCACCGCACAGGCGCGCTGGCGTTCCTCCCAAGGGGTGCTCTTCACGCCCGCCGAGTTCCTGCGGGTCGCCGAGGACGGCGAGAGGACCGCCGAGCTCGGCCGCTGGATGCTCGACGAGGCGGTCGGGCAGGCCGCCGAGCGCACCGCCGCGGGCGTCGCCGTGCCGGTCACGGTCCGGATGACGGCCCGGCGTCTGGTGGACCGCTCGATGCCGCTGGGCTCCGTGGAGTCCCTGCTGACCCGGCACGGGCTCGCCTCGGGCGGTCTGATCGTCGAACTGTCCGACACCGATCCGCGGGTCCCCCTGGACGAGCTGGAGCGCCGGCTGAACGCGCTCCGGCGTCTCGGTGTGCGGATCGCCCTGGACGGCTTCGGCAGCGGCTACGCGGCGATCACGGCCCTGAGGCGGCTCCCCGTCGACGTCCTGCGGCTCGACAGGAGTCTGGTCGAGGGGGTCGTCGAGTCCGCCCGGCTGCACAAGATCACCAGCGGGCTGCTGCGGATCGCCGCCGATCTGGGACTCCAGTCCGTGGCCGACGGGGTGGATCTTCCCGAGCAGGTGGTCGCCCTGCGCGCGATGGGCTGCACCCATGGACAGGGCATGGCGTTCTCCGGACCCCTCGACGAGTACCGGCTGCGCCGGGCGCTCTCTTCCGGCCACTATCCGGTGCCCAACGGCCCCGCCGAGCCGGTGTTCGCCGGTGGCGGGGGCGCGGCGGTGTATACGGGTGGAGTGCCCGTCGTCCTGGGGGGCGGAACCGCCCTCCGCTCACATAATGAGACTCCCGTCCCACCCACTTGACAGTCGGTGCGTGCCGGGGGGAGGGTCAATGCCATGCGCACCCGAATTCTCGTACTTGGAAAGCGCGTCGGCTGAAGCTAGGTGGCCTCCGGAAAGGTCCGGAACACCCAGCGACCGCACCCGGCGCGCTCCCCTCGCTTGCCTCACGGCACGAGGGGTTTTTTGTTGCACAGGCATCAGTCGTACACCGCACAAAAGTCGCAAAAACCCTCAGCATCGAGAAGAGAATGCCGATGACCGAGCAGGCCACCGGGGCCCACCATCCGCAGCCGCGGCCCCGTTCCGGAGGACAGCAGTCCGCCCCCGAGCACGTCACGGGCGCGCAGTCCCTCATCCGCTCGCTCGAGGAGGTCGGGGCCGAGACCGTATTCGGCATTCCCGGCGGTGCGATCCTTCCGGCCTACGACCCGCTGATGGACTCCAAGCGGGTGCGGCACGTGCTCGTGCGCCACGAGCAGGGCGCCGGCCATGCCGCCACCGGCTACGCGCAGGCCACCGGCAAGGTCGGCGTCTGCATGGCGACCAGCGGCCCCGGCGCGACCAACCTGGTCACCCCGATCGCCGACGCGCACATGGACTCGGTGCCGCTCGTGGCGATCACCGGGCAGGTCGCGTCCAAGGCGATCGGCACGGACGCCTTCCAGGAGGCGGACATCGTCGGCATCACGATGCCGGTCACCAAGCACAACTTCCTGGTCACCAAGGCCGAGGACATCCCGCGGACGATCGCGGAGGCCTTCCACATCGCCTCCACCGGCCGGCCCGGCCCCGTCCTCGTCGACATCGCCAAGGACGCCCTCCAGGCCCGGACCACCTTCCAGTGGCCGCCCACCCAGGACCTGCCCGGCTACCGTCCGGTGACCAAGCCGCACGCCAAGCAGATCCGCGAGGCGGCCAAGCTGCTCAGCCAGGCCAGGCGGCCCGTGCTCTACGTCGGCGGCGGTGTCCTCAAGGCACACGCCACCGCCGAGCTGAAGGTCCTCGCGGAACTCACCGGGGCGCCCGTCACCACCACCCTGATGGCGCTCGGCGCGTTCCCCGACAGCCACCACCTGCACGTGGGCATGCCGGGCATGCACGGTTCGGTCACCGCCGTCACCGCGCTGCAGAAGGCCGACCTGATCGTCGCCCTCGGAGCCCGCTTCGACGACCGCGTCACCGGCAAGCTGGACAGCTTCGCCCCGTTCGCCAAGATCGTCCACGCCGACATCGACCCGGCCGAGATCGGCAAGAACCGTGCCGCCGACGTGCCGATCGTCGGAGACGCCCGCGAGGTCATCGCCGACCTGGTCCAGGCGGTCCAGAAGGAGCACAGCGAGGGGAACACCGGCGACTACACCGCCTGGTGGAGCGACCTCAACCGCTGGCGCGAGACCTACCCGCTCGGCTACGAGCAGCCCGACAACGGCCAGCTCTCCCCGCAGCAGGTCATCGAGCGCATCGGTCAGCTCGCCCCCAAGGGCACGATCTTCGCGGCCGGCGTCGGCCAGCACCAGATGTGGGCCGCGCACTACATCCAGTACGAGCAGCCCTCCACCTGGCTGAACTCCGGCGGCGCCGGGACGATGGGTTACGCGGTCCCGGCCGCGATGGGCGCCAAGGCCGGACAGCCGGACCGCACGGTCTGGGCGGTCGACGGCGACGGCTGCTTCCAGATGACCAACCAGGAACTCACCACCTGCGCCCTGAACAACATCCCGATCAAGGTCGCCATCATCAACAACGGCGCCCTCGGGATGGTCCGCCAGTGGCAGACCCTCTTCTACAACCAGCGCTACTCCAACACCGTGCTGCACAGCGGCCCGGACGCGGACGGCAAGCAGCCGAGCGCCGGCACCCGCGTCCCCGACTTCGTGAAGCTGTCGGAGGCCATGGGCTGCCACGCCATCCGCTGCGAGTCGCCGGACGACCTCGACAAGGTGATCGAGGAGGCGAACTCGATCAACGACCGTCCGGTCGTGGTCGACTTCATCGTCCACGAGGACGCGATGGTGTGGCCGATGGTCGCCGCCGGCACCTCCAACGACGAGGTCATGTTCGCCCGGGACGTCCGCCCCGACTTCGGCGACAACGAAGACGACTGAGAGAGAGCCGAGTCAGACCCATGAGCAAGCACACCCTCTCCGTCCTCGTCGAGAACAAGCCCGGTGTCCTCGCCCGGATCACCGCCCTGTTCTCCCGGCGCGGCTTCAACATCGACTCCCTCGCCGTCGGTGTCACCGAGCACCCCGAGATCTCCCGCATCACCATCGTGGTGAACGTGATCGAGGCACTTCCGCTCGAACAGGTCACCAAGCAGCTCAACAAGCTCGTCAACGTCCTGAAGATCGTCGAACTGGAACCCGGTTCGGCCGTTCAGCGGGAACTCGTTCTGGTGAAGGTGCGCGCCGACAACGAGACGCGCTCCCAGATCGTCGAGATCGTTCAGCTGTTCCGCGCGAAGACCGTCGACGTCTCCCCGGAGGCCGTCACCATCGAGGCCACCGGCGGCGCCGACAAGCTGGAGGCCATGCTCAAGATGCTGGAGCCCTTCGGCATCAAGGAGCTCGTCCAGTCCGGCACGATCGCGATCGGACGCGGGGCGCGTTCGATCACCGACCGTTCGCTGCGTGCGCTGGACCGGTCGGCCTAGCCCAGGAAGCCCCGGTCGCACGGGCGGGCCGCCCACCCGGTCCGCCCGTATGCCGAGACCCGAGAACTTCACTTCCCCCGCCCGCCGTACGGTGGGACGCAACACCGGAAATACCGGAAAACAAGGAGAACCCCAGTGGCCGAGCTGTTCTACGACGACGACGCCGACCTGTCCATCATCCAGGGCCGCAAGGTCGCGGTCATCGGCTACGGCAGCCAGGGTCACGCCCACGCGCTGTCGCTGCGCGACTCGGGTGTCGACGTCCGGGTCGGTCTGCACGAGGGCTCCAAGTCCAAGGCGAAGGCCGAGGAGCAGGGCCTGCGTGTGGTGACCCCGTCGGAGGCCGCGGCCGAGGCCGACGTCATCATGATCCTGGTGCCGGACCCCATCCAGGCCCAGGTCTACGAGGAGTCCATCAAGGACAACCTCAAGGACGGCGACGCGCTGTTCTTCGGCCACGGCCTGAACATCCGCTTCGACTTCATCAAGCCCCCGGCCGGCATCAACGTCTGCATGGTCGCCCCCAAGGGCCCGGGTCACCTCGTGCGCCGCCAGTACGAGGAGGGCCGCGGCGTTCCGTGTATCGCGGCCGTCGAGCAGGACGCGACCGGCGACGCCTTCGCCCTCACCCTCTCGTACGCCAAGGCCATCGGCGGCACCCGCGCCGGCGTCATCAAGACGACCTTCACCGAGGAGACCGAGACCGACCTGTTCGGTGAGCAGGCCGTCCTCTGCGGTGGCACCGCCGCCCTGGTCAAGGCCGGCTTCGAGACGCTGACCGAGGCCGGCTACCAGCCGGAGATCGCGTACTTCGAGTGCCTCCACGAGCTGAAGCTCATCGTCGACCTGATGTACGAGGGCGGCCTGGAGAAGATGCGCTGGTCCGTCTCCGAGACCGCCGAGTGGGGCGACTACATCACCGGCCCGCGCATCATCACGGACGCCACCAAGGCCGAGATGAAGCAGGTCCTCGCCGAGATCCAGGACGGCACGTTCGCCCGTAACTGGATGGACGAGTACCACTCGGGCCTGAAGAAGTACAACGAGTACAAGACCCAGGACGAGAACCACCTCCTGGAGACCACCGGCAAGGAGCTGCGCAAGCTCATGTCGTGGGTCAACGACGACGAGGCGTAAGCCTGGGGAAGGGGCCGGAGCGGCATGCTCCGGCCCCTTCGTCGAACCCCGGGTAACGCCCGTGGACACGGTGTTGGACATACCGTCCAGCCACGGACGGGTGATCCTTCCGCGGAGGCGCAGGACGACCCCCGTGGCGCCACTACACTGCACAGCAACAACGCGTCAGGCCCACAGCGTCGTGCGTCTTCCACGCGGCTCGAGCGACCCCCCCCAAGAAGTGCAGGCACACCCCGGGGCCGCTGCAAACCCTCCACCGCCTGCGGCCGTCGGGACGGCCGTCCGCATGGGACTTGTGAGGACTCACGTGAGCTCGAAACCTGTCGTACTCATCGCTGAAGAGCTGTCGCCCGCGACCGTCGACGCCCTGGGCCCGGACTTCGAGATCCGGCACTGCAACGGCGCGGACCGTGCCGAACTGCTGCCCGCCATCGCCGACGTCGACGCCATCCTGATCCGCTCGGCCACCAAGGTCGACGCCGAGGCCGTCGCCGCCGCCAAGAAGCTGAAGGTCGTCGCACGAGCCGGCGTCGGCCTGGACAACGTGGACGTCTCCGCCTCCACCAAGGCCGGCGTGATGGTCGTCAACGCGCCCACCTCCAACATCGTGACCGCGGCCGAGCTGGCCTGCGGTCTCCTCCTCGCCACCGCGCGCCACATCCCGCAGGCCAACACGGCGCTGAAGAACGGCGAGTGGAAGCGCAGCAAGTACACCGGTGTCGAGCTCGCCGAGAAGACCCTCGGCGTCGTCGGCCTCGGCCGCATCGGCGCGCTCGTCGCGCAGCGCATGTCGGCGTTCGGCATGAAGGTCGTCGCCTACGACCCCTACATCCAGCCCGCGCGGGCCGCGCAGATGGGCGTGAAGGTCCTCACCCTCGACGAGCTGCTCGAGGTCTCGGACTTCATCACCGTGCACCTGCCGAAGACCCCCGAGACCCTCGGTCTCATCGGCGACGAGGCCCTGCACAAGGTCAAGCCGACCGTGCGCATCGTCAACGCCGCGCGCGGTGGGATCGTCGACGAGGAGGCGCTGTACTCGGCGCTCAAGGAGGGCCGCGTCGCCGGCGCCGGCCTCGACGTGTACGCGAAGGAGCCCTGCACGGACTCCCCGCTGTTCGAGCTCGACGAGGTCGTCTGCACCCCGCACCTCGGCGCCTCCACGGACGAGGCCCAGGAGAAGGCCGGTATCTCCGTCGCCCGCTCGGTGCGCCTCGCCCTCGCCGGTGAGCTCGTCCCGGACGCGGTCAACGTCCAGGGCGGCGTCATCGCCGAGGACGTCAAGCCCGGTCTGCCGCTCGCCGAGAAGCTCGGCCGCATCTTCACCGCCCTCGCGGGCGAGGTCGCGGTCCGCCTCGACGTCGAGGTGTACGGCGAGATCACCCAGCACGACGTCAAGGTGCTCGAACTCTCCGCGCTCAAGGGCGTGTTCGAGGATGTCGTCGACGAGACCGTGTCGTACGTCAACGCCCCGCTGTTCGCGCAGGAGCGCGGTGTCGAGGTCCGGCTGACCACGAGCTCCGAGTCCCCCGACCACCGCAACGTGGTCACCGTGCGCGGCACGCTCGGCGACGGCCAGGAGGTCGCGGTCTCCGGCACGCTGGCCGGCCCGAAGCACCTCCAGAAGATCGTCGCCGTCGGTGAGTACGACGTGGACCTCGCGCTCGCCGACCACATGCTCGTCCTTCGCTACGAGGACCGTCCCGGTGTCGTCGGCACCGTCGGCCGCATCCTCGGCGAGTCCGGCATCAACATCGCCGGCATGCAGGTCGCCCGCGCGGACGTCGGTGGCGAGGCCCTCGCGGTTCTCACCGTCGACGACACCGTGCCGCCGACCGTTCTCACCGAGCTCTCCGAGGAGATCGGCGCGACGTCGACGCGGTCGGTCAACCTGGTCTGAGACCGGTTCGAGACGGCTCGCCCCCTGCGAGCGAGGGCCGGGACACCCATGGGTGTCCTGGCCCTCGGCCGTTGCGGACGCTCACGCGGACGGTGTCGTCTCCGGCTCGATCAATCCCTCGCGGTAGGCGATGGCCACGGCCTCGGTGCGGCTCGCGGCACCCAGCTTGGCGAGGATGTTGGAGACGTGGACGCTCGCCGTCTTGCCGCTGATGAACAGCTCCTCGCCGATCTGGCGGTTGGTGCGCCCGCGGCCGAGCAGCCGCAGCACATCGCTCTCCCGGGCGGTCAGCGCGGCGATGCGTTCCCCGTCGGCCGGTGCCTCGGCGAGGCGGCCGCGCCGCACGAGCGTGTCCAGGGCGTCGCGCAGCGGCTCCGCGCCGAGGTGTACGGCGATGGCGTGGGCGGCGCGGGCCTCTTCGCCGGCCTCCTCCCGGCGGCCAGCCGCGAGAAGGGCCTCCGCGAGCCGCCGTCTGCTTCTGGCCAGCTCGTACGGATCGCCGTAGCCGAAGGCCGCGACCGCCCGTTCCCAGGCCGCCACGTCCGGACCGGTGCGGGCCCGCAGCCACTCCGCCTCGGCACGGGCGGACCAGGCCCGGCTCTCGGGCCCCTGCTCGGCGCCCTTGCCGCCGCGGGCCACCACGGTCCTCGCCAGCTCCACCAGCTCGGTCGCGGTGTCCGCCCAGCGGTCGCCGCCGGCCGGGTCGCCGTCGCGGCGCGCCTTCTCCGCCGCGTCCGCGACCGCCGACAGCGCGAGCGCCGCGAGCCGCACCACGACGGGCGGCGGGCCGGTGCCGGTGACGTCCGTGAGCGCCTCGGTCGCGGTGCGCAGCCGCCGTACGGCCTCCTCCGCGTCGCCGCCTTGGGCCGCCGCGTCGGTCAGGACGATGCTCGCGACGAGCGTCGACATCCAGTCGAAGGGCCGGTCGAGCAGGGCGCGGGCTCCGGCGACGGCCGCCTCGCGCGCGCCGCGGGCGAGGGCGACGTACAGCGCGGGGCCGGAGGCGAACCCGGCCGCCGCCGGGAGCAGTTCGGCGTCCTCGGCGGCCGCCCGCGCGCACGCGTCCCAGCGGCCCAGTGTGTAGAGCACGAGCGACTGGAGGTAGCGCAGCTCCAGGGCGTACGGGGAGGGGAGGAGACCGGCGCGGCGGGCGCGGTCCACGCCGTCGCCGAGCCAGGTCAGACACTCCTCCAGGTCGCCGGATTCGTAGCACCCGATGGCCAGGTTGAACAGCGCCCGCATCTCCACCGGGAAGTTCCCGGCGCCGTGGGCCAGTTCACGCGCCCGGCGCAGGCGCTCGCGGCCCTTCGGGGTGCGCCGGTTGTCCGCTTCCATGCCGACCAGGGAGATCGTCAGGTCGGCCTGGGCGTCGGCCAGCCGGAGCTGTTCGGCGGTGGCGAGCGCCTGCCGGGCGACCCGCTCGGCGTCCTCGTCCCGCCCCACGAGACGGGCCGCCATGACATGCGTGGCCGCCGCCCACACCCACGTGTACGAGGGCGGCTCGGCGGGGATCAGGGCGAGGGCCTCGCTGCTGTACGTGAACGCGTCCTTCAGGCTGTCGATCCGCATCAGGTTGCCCGCGAGCGTGTACCGCACTCGGGCGGCGAGCTCGGAGTCGGCGTCGGAGCCGGCCCTGGCGAGCGCGTCACGGGTGAGGTGGACCGCGCGATGCATCTCCCCGGCGCTGGCGGCGGCGGCCGCGGCGCGCAGGGTGAGGGCGACAGGACCGGCGTCCTCGGGGCGGGCGCCGGCGTCCACCGCGGGCCACAGTTCGAGGGCGGTCTCCAGGTGGCGCAGCTCCTCGGCGGGCGCGCCGACGCACTGGGCGTGATCGGCGGCTTCGAGGGAGGCGGTGAGCGCGTCGGCCAGGTCGTGGCTCTCGCGCGAGTGGTGGGCGCGCTCGGCCGCGTTCTTCGCCGAACGGGCGGGTCCCGCGAGGAGTCCGGCGAACCGGCTGTGCAGCCGCACCCGTTCGCCGGGCAGCAGGTCCGCGTACACGGCCTCGCGGGTGAGCGCGTGGCGGAACGAGTACGTCGCGTCGCCCCCGGGCACGAGGAGCTGGTGGCCGACGGCCTCGCGCAGCGCCGACTCCAGCTCGTCCTCCGGGAGTTGTACGGCGTCACGCAGCAGTTCGTGCTCGACGCGGCGCCCCGCGACGGCCGCCGTGCGCAGCACCTGCTGGGCGGTGTCGGAGAGTTGCTCGATGCGGATGAGGAGGACGTCGGCGAGTCCGCTGGGCATGGCGGGGGAGACGGGGGAGTCGTCGCCGGGCAGTGCGGCGAGCAGCTCCTCGGCGTAGAAGGCGTTGCCCTCGGCGCGCTCGACGATGCTGTGGACCGTGGTGTCGGAGACCGGGCCGGTGCGCAGCGCGCGCACGAGCCGGGCCACGTCGGCGTCGGCCATGGGCCGCAGCTCCAGCCGGTCGACGGCCGGCAGCCGGATCAGCTCGGCGAGCAGGGGGCGCAGCGGGTGGCGGCGGTGCAGGTCGTCCGCGCGGTACGAGGCGAAGACCGCGAGGCTCCGGGCCGGACCCCCGGCCGGCGGCCGTTGGAGCACGCCCCGGCTGAGCAGGAAGCGCAGCAGGTCGCGGGAGGACTGGTCCGCCCAGTGGAGGTCCTCGATGATCAGCAGGAGCGGGGTGATGTCGGCCAGGTCGGCGAGGAGACCCGCGACGGCCTCGAAGAGCCGCAGCCGGCCGCCGGGGTCGGTCGAGCCGCCGGGGTCGGACGCGCCGCCGGGCCCCGGCCCGGAGCCGGTCAGCCGGTCCACCGCCGGGTGGGCCGCGAACGCCGGGGCGAGGCGCTCGTCGGCGGCCGCCGCGCCCAGGATCTCCGTGAACGGGAGGTACGGCAGGCCCACGTCGCCGAGGTCCACGCAGTGGCCGGTCAGGACCGTCGTCCCGGAGGCGCTCGCGTGCACCGCGGCCTCCGTGAGCGTGCGGGTCTTGCCGACGCCGGCGTCGCCGGCCACCAGGACCGCGCGCGGCTCGCCGCCCCCGGCGCGCTCCAGCACGCCGGTGAGCCGGGCGAGTTCGTCACTCCGGCCGATGAACGGCGTACCGAAAGTTTGTGTCACAGGCCCATCCTGGCACGCCCCGCCGACAACTCCCCGGCGTCGCCCTCCTGATCGGAACGGGGACCGGGAGCCGCCCGGACCGTGCGGGTGCCGCCATGCCGGTGCCGGGCGGACCGGGGTTCTCCGGTCCGCCCGGCGGGGGCGCTTCAGGGCGTGGTCCGCCCGGTGGACGGGCGTGCGTGGCCGTCGCCCGCCCGGTGAGGCGGGCGCCCGGGGCGTCGTCCGCCCGGTGGACGGGCTCAGGCGGGTGTCAGGCCGCTTTCCTGCTCGGACGCCGCCTCCTCCAGCGGCTTGCCGGCCCCGGCGTCGGGGACGTCGCCGTCCTCGTGCACCGCCACCTTGCGCAGGCTCGCCGTGGCGAGGGCGGCGGCGCCCAGCAGCAGGACCGCCCCCGCGACGGCCGCCGCCTGCATGCCGTGCGTGAAGGCCTCCCGTGCCGCGCCGGCCAGCGCCTGTCCGGCGTCGCCCGGCAGTCGTCCGGCCACCGCGAGCGCGCCGCCGAGCGTCTCGTGGGCCGCGGCCGGGGCACCTGCCGGGATGTCGTGGCGGTAGACCGCTGTGCCGATGGAGCCCAGGACGGCCATGCCGAGGGCGCCGCCGAACTCCGCGCCGGTCTCCAGCAGGGAGGAGGCGGAGCCCGCGTTGCCGACGGGCACGGTGCCGAGGGCCAGGTCCATCATCTGCGACATCACGGTGACGATCCCGGAGGCGAGGACACCCGCCCCGGCCAGCACGAGCCACAGGGAGTCGGTGCCCGCGAGGGCCAGCAGGCCGTAGCCGCAGGCGGCGACGACGAAGCCGCCCGAGACGACGTGGGCGCGGTGGACGCCCTTCTGCACGAGCTGCGCGGAGACCGGCGCGGCCACCCCGACCAGGACGGTGGGGAGCAGGGCCCACAGCGCGGCGGCCATGGAGCTCTTGCCGAGCACCGACTGGAGGTACTGGGTGGTGAAGTACGCCGAGCCCATCATGCCGAAGGACGAGATCAGGTTGAGGACGACGGCGGGAGCGAAGCCGCGGCCGCGGAACAGGGCGGGGGAGATCAGCGGCGACTTCGCGGTGCGCTGACGGTGCACGAACAGGGCGGTGAAGACCAGGCCGACGAGGACCGAGACGACGTACTCGGCCTTCCAGCCCTCGGACGGGATCTCCTTGATGCCGTAGATCACCGGCAGCACGGCGGCCATCGACAGCGGCACGCTGAGCAGGTCGAAGCGGCCCGGCTCGGGGTTCTTCGACTCGGGCAGCAGGATCGGGCCGAGGACCAGCAGCAGCACCATCGCGGGCAGGTTGACCAGGAAGACCGAACCCCACCAGAAGTACTGGACGAGCACACCGCTCATCACCGAGCCGAGGGCGATACCGCCGGTCATGACGCCGGACCACAGACCGATCGCCTTCGTGCGCTGTCCGGGGTCCGTGAACATCGTCCGGATGATCGCCATGGTCGAGGGCATCAGGGTCGCGCCGCCCAGGCCGAGGACCGCGCGGGCCGCGATCAGCATCTCGGCGCTGTTCGCGTAGGCGGCCAGCACCGAGGCGGTGCCGAACGCGGCGGCGCCGAACAGGAGCAGCTTGCGGCGCCCGATGCGGTCGCCGAGGGAGCCCATCGTCATCAGCAGTCCGGCGAGCACGAACGCGTAGATGTCGAAGATCCAGAGCTGCTGGGTGCCGCTCGGCTCCAGGTCCGCGCTGATCGAGGGGATCGCGAAGTAGAGGACGGAGACGTCCATCGAGACCAGGAGCAGCGGAAGCATCAGGACGCCGAGGGCCGTCCATTCACGGCGGCCGGCCGGAGCGCCGGGGGCGTCGGCGGCGGGAGTCGTGCTCGTCGGGTTCGTCATGGCAGGGACTGTACGCACGTATTAAACGCTTGTCTAGTACGTGCGTTTAAGACGTGCGTATCATACGCTTGTCCTTGACGAGCGTATGGGACGGTTGTCTGAATCGGGGGTAGGCTGGCCCGCATGGGACACCGTGAGGATCTGCTCGAAGGCGCCAAGCGCTGCCTGCTGGAGAAGGGCTTCGTGCGCACCACGGCGCGCGACATCGTCAAGGAGTCGGGGACGAACCTGGCGTCCATCGGCTACCACTACGGATCGAAGGACGCGCTGCTCGCCCTGGCCTACGTGGAGCTCATCTCCAACGTCGGCGACACGTTCGGCGCGTTCGCGCTGACCGACACGGCGAGCGCGCCCGGCTCCCTGGAGCGCTTCCAGGAGGCCTGGGAGAGCATCACCCGGTCCTTCGTCGAGGACCGGCCCATCTGGATGCTCACCTTCGAGGTGATCACCAACTCGGACCGGCTGCCCACGGTCCGCGAACACCTGGCGAAGGCCTCGGACGAGGGTCGCCGGGGGCTCGTCCCGATGCTGGCCGGCGGATCTGAGGCCGACGTCGACGACGCCACGATGCGGTCGCTCGGCGGCTTCTACCAGGTCCTGCTCAACGGTCTCTGCGTGCAGTGGCTCTTCGACGCGGACTCGGCGACCGACGCCGCGGAACTGACCGAGGGGCTGCGCCGGGTGATCGGCGGGGCGGCGGGACCCGGTAGCTGAGGCAGCGTCAGTCCCGGTCCGGTGAAAGGCACTTCACCGACGGCCCCGACGGCAGTGGGGCAGCGGCCGGCGGCGTGGGAGCGGCCTCGGTTTCCCGGTCCCGGAGGGCCGGGACCAGCGCCACCAGCATCAGGGCACCCGTGACGGCGAAGGCCGCCGCGTACCCCACCGGTGCGGCCAGGGCGCCGAAACCGAGGGCGCCGACGCCCATGCCGCCGTCGTAGGCGAGATTCCACAGCGCGCTGACCGTGCCGTAGTCGGAGGCGGGGACCCGTGCGTACATCAGGCTCAGTGTGGCGTTCTGGGCGATGCCGAAGCCGGTTCCGAAGACGGCCACCCCGGCCAGGACGGCGACCGTGCTCCCGGTGAACGCGGTGATCAGCATCCCGCCCGCCGACAGGAGCAGGCCCGGCAGCACGAGCCCCGCGGGCCCGCGCCGGTCGCCGTACCGGCCCGCCGCCCACCGGGCCGCTGTCGACGCGGCGGGCTGCACGAAGAGGGCCGCCGCGACGACCCCGGAGGAGGCCGCGGGGACCGCCGGCGGCAGAAAGGTGACGCTGATCCCGGTCGCCAGAGCCGTGGTCGCGAAGACGGCCGCGGGCCGCACCAGGTCACCGGTGCGCAGTGCCGCCACCATCCCCACGGCCTTCTCCGACGCCCGCTCCCGGCCGGGCAGGCCCGGCACCGACGCGACGGCGGCGAGCGCGGCCGCACCGGCGGCGAGGGCGACCGGGGTGAAGCCCACGCGCCCGGCCAGCCACATGCCCAGCGGCAGGGCGATCAGGGACGGCACGCCCGAGACCACACCCACCAGCGCCAGCCCCTCACCCCGCCGCCCGGCCGGGATCAGCGAGGCGGTCAGCGCCCCGCCGGCCACCAGCGTCAGAGCGAAGCCGAGGCCGCGGACCAGGCAGACCAGCACGATCCACGCCATCGAGTGCGAGAGGGTCAGCACGAGTGCCGGAGCCCCGAGCAGCGCGAGTCCGGCGACCAGCACCGCCCGGTAGCCGTAGCGCGCGACCAGGCGGGGAGCGCCCAGTTCGCCGAGCACGGTGGCCAGCATCAGCGCGCCGGTGGCCGGGCCCGCCCCCGACGCCGTGGCGTAGACGGGGACGACCGACAGCAGCAGGAAGAAGCTCACCGACGCCCCGATCATGCTCACGAAGCGGAGCATCAGGGGCCGGGTGAGCAGCGGCGGCCGTCCGGCGGATCCCTCGACCGGACGCGCCACACCCCCCGCCGCTCCGCCGGCCGGAACGGTCGCGCCCTCCGCCGCTCCGCCGGCCGGAGCCGGCACGGCCGCCGGGTATGGCGTCGGGGACGCGGTCGAGGACGGCGTGGGCGCCGGGACCGGCGTCCGCGCGGCCGGCCGGAAGGTCCGTCGTAGCGGGGAAGGCGTCATGGGAACGACGCTAGGTTCCGGCCGGACCGCCGGTAAGCTCCAATTCCATGCCGCCGCAGTGGACCGGTTCGTCACCCGAGCTGCTGCTGTCCGTCGACCGCGACAGCGGCGAGCACCTGCGCGCCCAGCTCGAGCGCCAGTTGCGCCACGCGATCCGCACGGGCCGCCTCGGCTCCGGGGAACGGCTTCCCTCCTCCCGTGGACTCGCCCGCGAACTCGGCCTGTCACGCGGCCTCGTCCAGGACTGCTACGCCCAACTCCAGGCGGAGGGCTACCTGGTGACCCGGGTCGGCTCCGCCACCCGGGTCGCCGCGGGAGCCCACGCGCCGCCCGCGCCCGCTTCCCGGGACCGGGCCGCCCCGCGCCTGATCGCCGACTTCCGGCACGGCGTACCGGACTTGGGGAGTTTCCCGCTCGCCGACTGGCTCTGGGCGACCCGCGAGGCGGCCCGCGCGATGCCGACGTCGGGTCTCGACTACGGCGATCCGCGCGGGAGCGCGGTGCTGCGCGAGGTCGTGGCCGGATATCTGCGCCGGGTGCGCGCGGCCGCGGCCGACCCCGAGCGGATCGTCGTCTGCTCCGGCTACGCGCAGGGGCTCGGACTGACCTTGCGCAGCCTGGCGCTCGCCGGGGTGCGGGTGGTGGCGTACGAGGATCCGGGCGGCCCCGCCACCGCGTCGGCCGCCGCCGGTGCCGCGGGTCTGAAGGCCGTGCCCGTACCGGTCGACGCGGACGGCGTCGACGTGCGCGCGCTCGACGCGACCGGGGCCCGTGCCGTCATCGTCACCCCGGCCCACCAGTGGCCCACCGGGGTCGTCCTCGCCCCCGAACGCCGCATCGCCCTGATCGAGTGGGCCATGAGCAGGGACGCGTACGTCATCGAGGACGACTACGACGCCGAGTTCCGCTACGACCGGGAGCCGGTGGGCGCGCTCCAGGGCCTGGCGGCGGACCGGGTCGTCTCGATCGGCACCGTCAGCAAGTCGCTCGCCCCGGCGCTGCGCATCGGCTGGATTCTCTGCCCGCCCGCGCTCGCCGCCTCGCTGACGGAGGCCAAGCGCCTGAGCGACCGAGGCTCCCCGACCCTCGATCAACTCGCCCTGGCCGAGCTGATCGAGTCCGGGCGCCACGACCGCCATCTGCGCCGGATGCGCGCGGTCTACGCGGCCCGGCGTACCGCCCTGGTCGACGCACTTGCCGCGCACGCTCCCGAGGTCCGGCTCACCGGGCTGGCCGCCGGCTTCCACGCGGTCCTGCACCTGGCGCCGGACGCCGACGAGCGGTCCGTCGTCGCCGCGGCCCGGGAGCGTTCCGTCGGCCTGTACGGCATGAGCGCGTGCCGCTCGGACGGGTCGGCGACACCACCCCGGCTGGTGCTCGGCTTCGGCGACGTGGGGGAGCGGGCGATCGCCGAGGGAGTCGCGGCCGTCGGCGACCTGCTCACCGGCACGACCCGCTAGAGGCGAGCGCCCTTCAACGCCATGTGCAGCAGCAGCCGGTCCTCGCCGTCGTCCAGGTCCAGGCCGGTGAGCTGCTCCACGCGGGACAGGCGGTAGTACAGCGTCTGGCGGTGGATGCCCAACTCGGCCGCCGTGCGCCCGGCCTGGCCCGCCCGGTCGAGGAACACCTCGGCCGTGCGCGCGAGTTCGCGGTGGGCGGTGCCCAACAGGGCGCTCACGGCGGGGTCGTGGGCCGCGTCCGGCGGCAGAGCGGTCAGGAGCCGGAAGGGGCCGATCGCCCCCCACTCGGCGACCGGACCGAGCCGGGGCTCCGCCAGCACCGCGCGCGCGGCCGCCGCCGCCTCACGCCAGGCGGCCCCCAGCTCCCCGAGCCCCTCCCGGGCCCCGGCGACCCCGGCGGCCGCCGTCCCGCCGAGGGAGGAGCCCGCTCCCGTACCGCCACCGGCGGAGGCGGCCCCCCGGTCGCCGCCGCGGACGCCCGCGGCCTCCCGTACGAACCGGCCTGCCGCCGTCAGCGCCGGAGTCATGACGTCCGGCGAACGCAGCCGGATCAGCAGGGCCAGGCTCTGGCCTGTGGTGCCCCAGGGGATCGTGCACAGCGCGGTCGCGCCCGGCACCGTACGGGCGGACGGGGCGTCGTCCGGGTCGGCCGAGGGCCACGGCGCCACGCACACCACCGTGTGCAGACCCTCGCCGCGCGGACCGAGCGCCGTGCGCAGCTCGGCCACCGCCATGTCCCGCTGCCAGCCGCGCTCGGCGGTCAGAACGGCACGCAGCTCCCGGGTGAGATCCGCACCGGCCTGCGCCTCGTCCGCGAGCAGCGCGCCGAGACGGGAGGCCACCTGCATGGCCCCGGCGAGCTGGGCGTCCGTGGGACCCGGGTCGTCGTCGAGCAGCCAGACATAGCCGAGGACGACGCCGCGATGGCGCACCGGCAGACAGATCCGCCCCCGGTAGACCCCGGCCTCGGGGGTCGGCGGGATACGCACGGGCCCGGTCGCGCGGGTGATGCCGAAGCCCTCGAACCAGGTGCGGACCGCGGTGGTGGACCGCCGGGTGAGGATCGAGCGGGTGCGCACGGGGTCCAGGGCGGACGGGTCGAGGTCGCCCTCGCTGTCGTACGCGCCGAAGGTGATCAGCTCGAAATCGCGGTTCTCCAGCGTCGCCGGGACGCCGAGGAGCGCCGAGATCTCGTCGACCAGCTCCTGATAGTCGCCTCTGTGTTCACCGCTCACCCCGGCATTCTCGCGCATTTCCGGGAGCCCTTCATACATATGTCTGAGATCTGGGCCAGGGATGCGTGACAGCTGTCGATGGCCCAGGATCGGAGAGATCCCTAGGTTTCACGGTGGTTCTCCGTGCCGTACCCGAATCGTCGGGTCTCGGCCTCCTGCTCACTTTCGTTGTGGAGGTGCCCCGTGCTGGGTCCCGTGATTCTCGCCGCCTCGCGCAGCGACAAGATGCGCCGTCTGATCTCGGCCGCCCCGGTGACCAAGCCGGTCGTCGACCGCTTCATCCCCGGTGAGACCGTCGACCAGGTCGTCCCGATCATCAAGGACCTCACGGGCAAGGGCCTCGAGGTCACGATGGACGTCGTCGGCGAGGACATCACCACTCCCGAGCAGTCGTACGCCGCCCGTGACGCGTACCTGGAGCTGATCGGCCGCCTCAAGGAGCTCGGCCTCGGCACCAAGGCCGAGATGTCGGTCAAGCTCTCCATGTTCGGACAGGCCCTGGAGGGCGGCCACGAGCTGGCTCTGGCCAACGTCCGTCCGGTCGTCGAGGCCGCCGCCGCCATCGGCACCACCGTCACGCTGGACGCCGAGGACCACACCACCCTCGACTCGATGTTCGCGATCCACGAGGAGCTGCGGAAGGACTTCCCGCAGACCGGCTGTGTGATCCAGGCCTACCTGTTCCGCACCGAGGCCGACGCCCGCCGCCTCGCCGAGAGCGGCAGCCGCGTCCGTCTGGTGAAGGGCGCCTACAAGGAGCCCGCCGAGGTCGCGTACCAGCAGAAGGCGGAGACCGACAAGGCGTACGTCCGCATCCTGAAGATCCTGATGGAGGGCGAGGGCTACCCGATGATCGGGTCCCACGACCCGCGCCTCATCTCGATCGCCCAGGAGCTCGCGCGGACGGCCGGGCGCAAACTGGACGAGTACGAGTTCCAGATGCTCTACGGCATCCGCAGCGACGAGCACCTGCGGCTCGCCGCCGAGGGCCACCGCATGCGCGTCTACACCGCGTACGGCACCGACTGGTACGGCTACTTCATGCGGCGCCTGGCGGAGAAGCCGGCCAACCTGCTCTTCTTCGCTCGTTCCATCCTCACCAAGGGCTGAGACCGAACACCCGCTCGACTCAAGGAGTTACGGAAAACATGGACGCTGTGACCCAGGTCCCCACCCCCGTCAACGAGCCGGTGCACGGCTACGCCCCCGGCTCGCCCGAGCGTGCTCGCCTGGAGGCCAGGCTCAAGGAGCTGGCCGAGAACCCGATCGACCTGCCGATGACCATCGGCGGCGAGAAGCGGATGGGCGGCGGCGACCGTTTCGACGTCGTGCAGCCGCACAACCACAAGGCGCGCATCGGCACCTACGCCAACGCCACGCAGCAGGACGCCCAGGACGCCGTGGACGCGGCCCTCGCCGCCGCCCCCGCCTGGCGCGCGATGGCCTTCGACGACCGCGCCGCGATCATCCTGCGCGCCGCCGAGCTGCTGGCCGGTCCCTGGCGCGAGACGCTGGCCGCCTCCACCATGCTCGGCCAGTCGAAGACCGCCCAGCAGGCCGAGATCGACACCCCCTGCGAGCTCGTCGACTTCTGGCGCTTCAACGTCCACTACGCCCGCCAGATCCTCGCCGAGCAGCCCCCGGCGAACTCCCCGGGCGTGTGGAACCGCATGGACCACCGTCCGCTGGAGGGCTTCGTCTACGCGATCACGCCCTTCAACTTCACGGCGATCGCGGGCAACCTGCCCACCGCTCCGGCGCTCATGGGCAACGTCGTCGTGTGGAAGCCGTCCCCGACGCAGACCCACGCCGCCGTGCTGCTGATGCAGCTCCTGGAGGAGGCGGGCCTGCCCAAGGGCGTCATCAACCTCGTCACCGGTGACGGCATCGAGGTCTCCAAGGTCGCCCTGGAGCACCGCGACCTCGCCGGCATCCACTTCACCGGCTCGACCAAGACCTTCCAGTACCTGTGGAAGACGGTCGGCAACAACATCGAGAAGTACCGCTCCTACCCGCGTCTGGTCGGCGAGACCGGTGGCAAGGACTTCGTGGTCGCCCACCCGTCGGCGGACCGCGCGATCCTGAAGACCGCCCTGACCCGTGGTTCCTTCGAGTACCAGGGCCAGAAGTGCTCGGCGAGCTCCCGTGCCTACATCCCGGCCTCCATCTGGAACTCCGGTTTCAAGGAGGAGTTCGCGGCCGAGGTCGACTACCTGACCATGGGTGACGTCACCGACCTGTCGAACTTCATCGGCGCGGTCATCGACGAGCGGTCCTTCGCCAAGAACAAGGCGGCCATCGACCGCGCGAAGGCCGACCCGACCTGCACGATCGTCGCGGGCGGCTCGTACGACGACTCCGTCGGCTACTTCGTGCGCCCGACCGTCGTCGAGTGCTCGGACCCGGAGAACGAGGTCTTCACGACCGAGTACTTCGGCCCCTTCCTCGCCGTCCACGTCTACGAGGACGACCAGTACGACGCGATGCTGACCCAGATGGAGTCGGCGTCCGACTACGCGCTCACCGGCGCGGTCATCTCCGGCGACCGCGCGGCGGCCGCGTACACGATGGAGAAGCTCCGCTACGCGGCGGGCAACTTCTACATCAACGACAAGTCGACCGGCGCCGTCGTCGGCCAGCAGCCCTTCGGCGGCGGCCGTGCCTCCGGCACGAACGACAAGGCGGGCGCCCCGCAGAACCTGATGCGCTGGACGCTGACCCGCGCCATCAAGGAGACGCTGGTCCCGCCGACCGACTACGGCTACCCGCACATGGGCTGACAGCCGAACGCGGCGGCCGGCCCCCGGGCCGGCCGCCCGTCACCCACTCCGCCCCCGCCCCACGGTCTCCCCCGTCCGTGGAGCGGGGGCGGTTTCCATTTTCCGGCCCCGCGGGGGCTATCCGGGCAGCTCCGTCCGCTCCCACCACTCGTACACGGGCAGCCTGCCCTCCGGCGAGTCCGCGTGCCGCGGGGTCGCCCTGAAGTGTTCGTAGCCACCGCGCAACGCGATCTTCACGTCCGATCCGGGGTCCGGGGCCGGGACGATCCGATCGGGCAGGTCGTCCGGGCCGCCCTCAAGCAGTGCTCTGGTCGTGTCGCTCATGCCGTCACCGTTTCCCGTTGCCGGCGCCCGATGTGGCATGCCTCGCCGAGGATCAGTCGTGCGGGTGACGCGCCGCGCGGCCGTCGGCCGTGGCGCCGCGGCCGAGGAAGTCCCGGACGAGGGCCGCGATCTGTGCCGCGTGCGTCTCCAGGGCGAAGTGCCCCGTCGGGAGCAGATGGATCTCGGCGTCCGGGAGATCGCGGCGGAAGGCGAGGGCGCCCTCCGGGACGAAGATCTCGTCGTTGCCGCCCCAGACCGCCAGCAGCGGCACCCGGCTGGTGCGGAAGTACTCCTGGAACGCCGGGTAGAGCGCGAAGTTGGAGCCGTAGTCGGAGATCAGGTCGAGCTGGATCTCCGGCTGGCCGGGGCGGGCCATCAGGGCGGTGTCGTGCTCGTAGGCGTCCGGGCTCACCAGGGTCGGGTCCTGGACGCCGGTCAGGTACTGCCACCGGATCCCGTCCGGGCCGCTGATCGCCCGGACCGGCGCCTCCGTCTCGGGGGTGCGCTTCTCGATCAGCGCCAGCACCGGCGCCCAGGCGTCCGCGCCCAGTCCCTCCTCGTAGGCGTTGCCGTTCTGCGTGATGATCGCGGTCACCCGTTCGGGGTGCGCGAGTGCCAGGCGCAGGCCGATCGGTGCGCCGTAGTCCTGGATGTAGAGCGCGTACTCCTTGAGGCCGAGCAGCTCGGTGAACTCTCCGGTGATCTCGGCCAGCCGGTCGAAGGAGTAAGGGAAGTCGCCGGCCGCCGGGGCGTCCGAGCGGCCGAAGCCGAGGTGGTCGGGGGCGATCAGGCGGTAGCGGTCGGCGAGCAGCGGAAGCAGGTCCCGGAACATGTGCGAGCTGGACGGGAAGCCGTGCAGCAGGAGCACGACGGGAGCGTCCGCGGGACCCGCCTCGCGGTAGGCGATGCGGTGGCCGGCGACGGTGGCGGTGCGGTGGTGGACCGGGTTGCTGCGCATGATCGGATCCCCTAACCCCTGAAAGCCTTTTGAGTGGTGAGGTCAGTTCAGCACGACTGCGCCTAACCGGTCAAGTAATTTTTAAAGGTTAGAACGTGGAGTGGTCGTGGGTGCGCCCTTGAGCCGTACTCCGGGGGCCGGTGACGCCGCGCGGACCGTCGTCCCAGGTCGGAGCGGTGTGACGCAACCCGCCGTCTCAGATAGTAGGAAGTCCGAGTAATTGTGGAGACAGATGCTCCGTCCTCGCCTAGCTTGGAAGAAGCCGAACGTCTCGCTCGACCCAGCGAATGGCGGTCGTGAGCCGGAGCCCTTGGCAGGCAACCCCTGCGGCACCGCTCCCCGCCCCTTCCGGCGTCTCGTAAATCCCTCATCGCACTTCCGGCCGCCCGTGTGGGCGCCGCCGGAGGCAAGGAGTCGATTCATCATGGCCGAGACGACCGTCCGCCGAGTCCGTCACCTCTCGCGCACGAGCAGCGAGTCCGACCGCAAGAACGCCGCCGCCGCGCTCCAGCGCGCCCTCGACCGCAGGGACAACGGCGGAGAGACGGGCCACTGAGGCCCGACGCCCTCTCGACCGGGAGCCGCACCCGCAGGGGTGCGGCGCGGGGTCCTGCCCCGCGCCGCACCTCGACGTGCCGTCCCGGCTGCCGTGCCGTCAGGTTCCGCGCCGTACCTCGAAGTGGTCGACGCGCTCGCCGCTCTGGGCGAGCGCCGACACCGTGAGCCGCGGCGAGGGGCCCGCCTGCACCTCCACCGAGAGGAAGGAGAAGCCGGTGTACCGCACCCGTGACCACTCCACGGTGTCCGCCTTCCGCTGCTTCGACTTCGTCCAGTGGAAGGTCTCGACGGACTCGCGGCGCGTGACCTTGCCCTCGTAACTGTCCTCGACCCCGGTGGGGAAGCTGTAGAGGCTCTTGCCCGCGCCGCCCGCCGTCACGTACACGATCCCGTCCCGGGTCGGATCGGTCGAGGCGCCCACCGGAACCTGCCTGCCCACCTTGCCGCCCTTGATGGCGTCGGTGCGCTCGTACACGTGGTTGTGTCCGTTGATCACCAGGTCCACCTGGTGCTCGGCGAACAGCGGCACCCAGGCGTCGCGCACCCCGCCGTCGGAGGCGTGCGTCGACGTCGAGTAGGCGCAGTGGTGGAAGAAGACCACGACGAAGTCGACCTGCTCGCGCAGCTCCCCGAGCCGCTTGTCGAGCCAGGCGGTCTGTCTGCCGTCCGAGTAGCCCTTGTTGGCGGGGATCTCGTACGACACGTCGTTGGCGTCCAGCGCGACGATGCCGACGTTGCCGTACACGAACGAGTAGGCACCCGGCGCGTTCCGGGGGTCGAAGCCGTTGGAGGGGAGCGACCAGCGCGCCGACTGGCCGCCGTAACCGTTCGGCGAGTACCAGGCCTCCATGTCGTGGTTGCCGGTCGTCACCATCCACGGGACCGTCTTCGCGACCGTCTCGGTCTGCTTGAGGAACAGGTCCCAGGCGGCCGGGTCGTAGGTGTCCGACCTCTGGCCGAGCCCGATCCCGTCCGCGTAGCAGATGTCGCCCGCGTGCAGATGGAAGGCGGGACCGCGGCCCAGCAGCACCTTGTCGTTGGCCAGCGCGTCGGGGGTGACGCCCTGGTCGCCGAACGCGGTGAAGACGAACTTCTCGGGGTGCGCGGGCGCCGTGCGGAAGCGGCCGATCGTGGCGTGGCGCTCCTTGCTCGCCGGGTCGAAGCCCTCGTGGCCGACTCCGTAGTAGTACGTCGTCCCCGGGTGCAGTCCGTCGAGCGCCACGTGCAGGTAGTACTGGTCCAGGGCGGCGCGCTGCCCGATGAGGCCCGGGGTGTGCAGAGGGCGGACCTCGGCCTCGATCCTGCGGCTCAGGCCCCAGGGCGTCGAGCCCACTCGGACGTACGGCTTCCTGACCGCGAACGGCACCTGCCAGGAGATCCGCATCTGGGTCTTCGGGTCCGCGCCGAAGGCGAGGTGGCGGCCGAAGGGCGTGACGGCGGAGCCGGGGGCCTTGCCGGTGGCCGGGTTCGGCGAGGTGCCGGACGCCACCCGGGCGGGGGCCTCGGCGCCCTGGGCGCAGCCGGCCAGCAGCCCGCCGCCCGCGAAGGCACTCGCCGCGACGAGGGCCCGGCGCCGCGTGAGCCGCGTCCTCAGGTACGCGTACTGCTCCGCCATGCTCATGTCGCGCGCGAGCTCGTACGGGATACCGACGTCGGGGACGGGGGACTCGGGGGAGGTTCCCGTGGAGGCAGCGGTCATGTCTGGAAAGTTCCCAGCCTGCGCCAACGGCGTTCATACATACGGGTGAACGTGGGTCGAAGCGTGGACGTGCCGCGACACCCGCCTGTCCGTATGACGGACATCGCGTGTCATTCCATGGGACAAGGAGTACGGTGCCGTCATGTCTCGCAGCATCGATCTCGCAGTGATCCCCGGTGACGGCATCGGCCAGGAAGTCGTGGCGCAGGGGCTCAAAGTCCTCTCCGCCGTCCTCCCGCAGGACGTGAAGCTGGAGACCAAGGAGTTCGACTTCGGCGCCCGGCGCTACCACGCCACCGGTGAGACCCTCACCGACGCCGACCTCGACGCCCTGAAGGGGCACGACGCCATCCTGCTCGGCGCGATCGGCGACCCCTCGGTCCCGTCCGGCGTCCTGGAGCGCGGCTTCCTGCTCAAGCTCCGCTTCGCCTTCGACCACCACGTCAACCTGCGTCCGTCGAAGCTCCTGCCCGGTGTCGCCACCCCGCTCGCCGGTCAGCCCGAGATCGACTTCGTCGTGGTCCGCGAGGGCACCGAGGGCCCGTACACCGGCAACGGCGGCACCATCCGCAAGGGCACCGAGCACGAGGTCGCCACCGAGGTCTCCGTCAACACGGCCTTCGGCGTCGAGCGGGTCGTCCGTGACGCCTTCGCCCGTGCCCAGGCCCGCCCGCGCAAGAAGCTGACGCTGGTCCACAAGAACAACGTGCTGACCTTCGCCGGCCACCTGTGGACGAACGTCTTCAACAAGGTGGCGCAGGAGTTCCCCGAGGTCACCACCGACTACATCCACGTGGACGCGGCGACGATCTTCCTCGTCACCCAGCCCGAGCGCTTCGACGTGATCGTCACCGACAACCTCTTCGGCGACATCATCACCGACCTGGCCGCGGCCGTCTCCGGCGGCATCGGCGTCGCCGCCTCGGGCAACATCAACCCCAGCGGCGAGTTCCCCTCGATGTTCGAGCCCGTGCACGGCTCGGCGCCCGACATCGCGGGCCAGGGCAAGGCCGACCCCAGTGCCACCGTGCTGTCCGTCGCCCTGCTCCTGCGCCACCTCGGCTACGAGGCCGAGGCCGCCCGGATCGAGGAGGCCGTCTCCGCCGACCTCGCCGAGCGCGTCGGCAAGCCCGCCCGCAGCACCGAGGAGATCGGCGACGCGCTCGCCCTGCGAGTAGCCGGCTGACCCGCCGCTCCGCCTACGTTCCGTAGCAGCCGCCGGGTCGCATCCGCACCCGGCGGCTTTCGCTGTGCCCTCGCCGGGTGCCACCATCGACCCCTGGGTCATCCCCGGGGCGATCCCGGGGCATTCCCCGGGCCGTATTCACACCGTTTCGTCCACGGTCCTCCGCGCGCGATAATCGAGGCGGAGTCGCGGAACGAGGGAATGCTCGGACGTCCTAGCACTGGCCACGGACGGTTCGGGTGTGAGCGCGGCCCGTCACATACAACCGGTGAAGGACAAAACCACTCATGACGCAGCCCACGATCGAGCTCAAGCCCTCCGCCAGTCCGCTCGCCGCCGCCGAGCGCGAGGCGATTCTGGCCAACCCCGGGTTCGGCCGCCACTTCACCGATCACATGGTGACGGTCAAGTGGACCGAGGGCCGCGGCTGGCACGACGGCCAGCTCGTCCCGTACGGACCGCTCTCCCTCGACCCGGCGAACATGACCCTGCACTACGCGCAGGAGATCTTCGAGGGCCTCAAGGCCTACCGCCGGCCCGACGGCTCCGTCGCGACCTTCCGCCCCGACAAGAACGCCAAGCGCTTCCAGGCCTCCGCGCGCCGGCTCGGCATGCCCGAGCTCCCCGTGGAGACCTTCATCGAGGCCTGTGACGCGCTCGTCCGCCAGGACCGCGACTGGGTTCCCGCGCACGGCGGCGAGGAGTCCCTCTACCTGCGCCCGTTCATGATCGCGACCGAGGTCGGTCTCGGCGTGAAGCCCGCCAACGAGTACCTCTTCCTCGTCATCGCCTCGCCCGCCGGCGCCTACTTCGCGGGCGGTGTGAAGCCGGTGTCGATCTGGCTCTCCGAGGACCGCGTCCGCGCCGTTCCCGGCGGCATGGGCGACGCGAAGACGGGCGGCAACTACGCCGCCTCGCTCCTCGCCCAGAAGGAGGCCGCCGCCAAGGGCTGCGACCAGGTCTGCTACCTCGACGCGGTCGAGCACAAGTGGATCGAGGAACTCGGCGGCATGAACCTGTACTTCGTGTACGGCGACAGGATCGTCACCCCGTCCCTCACCGGCTCCATCCTGGAGGGCGTCACCCGCGACTCCCTGCTGACCGTCGCCCGCGACCTCGGCTACACCGCCGAGGAGGGCCGCGTCTCCATCGACCAGTGGCAGACGGACGCGGAGAACGGCACCCTCACCGAGGTCTTCGCCTGCGGCACCGCCGCCGTCATCACCCCCGTCGGCACGGTCAAGCGCGACGGCATCGAGTGGCGCCAGTCCGGCGGCGAGCCCGGCAAGGTCACCCTCCGCCTGCGCGAGGCCCTGCTCGACATCCAGCGCGGCATCACGGAGGACACCCACGGCTGGATGCACCCGCTGGCCTGATCCCCGCGCACCTTCGTCCGGTCCCCGTCTTCCCAACAGGGTTGCGGGGACCGGCTGTTGGTCCGATGCGTAGCGCCCCGGCGACACGGGTATCCACTCAGTCCACGGGGGGAGCGTGTCCTCCGTCGCGCCCGCACGGCCACGGAGGGAGCGCAGGTGAGGGCAAGGTCGCCACTGTCACGGCCGAGCTGGCTGCTGCGCACCCTGCGCACGCCGCGCCGTCCGCAGAGCCTCACCGTCCTCGGACTGCTCGCCGCCGTGGCCGCGCTGCTGCTCTGGAGCAGCCGGCGGATGGACAACTACGAGGAGAACCTCACTCTCAACCTCGGCACCGACATCGTCGGCGTCGTCGTCACCGTCTTCGTGATCGGCCCGCTGATCAGCCGCGCCCAGGAGGGCCGGGTCCGCGAACACACCCGGCTGGACTACGAATGGTTCAGCGCCCAGGTCTACGGCGCGACCTCGAACGTCAAGGTCCTCGACACCTTCTCCAGCGTGTTCGGCCCGCAGTTCTCCGAGCGGCTGTTCCGCGGCATCAAGGCGGCCACCGCGCACGGCGCCCGCGTCCAGATCCTGCTCCTGGACCCGGACTCCCTGGCGGTCATCCTGCGCGGCCGTGAACTGGGCGAGCAGAGCGCCGACATCCGCCGCGACATCATGCGCAACCTGCGCACCCTGGACCGGTTCGCGCTGCAGCTCGGCGAGGACTGCCGTCCGCTCCTCGAAGTGCGCCTGTGCTCCACCTCCCCGGGCGTGACCCTCTACCGCTGGGACGAGCGCTCCCTCGTCTCCTTCCTCACCGTCGGCCGCCTCTCCGGTGAAGGCGTCCAGCTCGAAGTGGCCGTCCGTTCCCCGCTGGGCACCTTCGTCGAGCAGCGCTTCGACGAACTGTGGCAACAGAGCGTGCCCATGGACCGGTTCACCCATCTGCCGGTGACCCTGGTCGACGCGACCGACGGCCGCAGGGCCTTCCGCTGCCGGTTCGTCACCGCGGACGACGCCCTGTATGTCGCCGGGCACGACCTCGTGTCGTACATGGCACGCCACCGGCTGGACCAACTGTCGGCGCACAGCGACGCCTTGAGCGCCCCCGGCGCACACGAACTGGTCGTGGTGGACGACGAAAGCGAGCTGCACGCCTTACTCATCCAGCACTTCACGGAGAAGTACGATGCGACCGCGACGGCTTTCGTCGAACTGCGGCCGCAGGCTCTCGTCACGGAATAGAGGCCCCGTTCACCGTGTGTTCAGCGCTCCACCCGGCTCCGTACGCGAGCACCCGACCCGCCGACACGAGCCCCCGCTTTCGTGCCTTCACCCCTCGTGACCTGGACGGCCTGCTCCAGCGCGTGTCCCTGCCGCCCGCCGAACGGCTCGCGCTGCGGGCCGTGGCTGCCGTCCTGCCGTTCCGCACGAACAGCCATGTCGTCGACGAGCTGATCGACTGGTCGGCCGTGCCCGACGACCCGATCTTCCGGCTGACGTTCCCGCAGGCCGAGATGCTGCCCGAGCCCGACCTCAAACAGATGGTCGACCTGCTCTCCCAGGACGCCCCGAAGGCGGACGTGCTGCGCGCGGCCCACGAGATCCGGATGAAGCTCAACCCGCATCCCTCGGGCCAGCTCGACGCCAACGTCCCCGTGCACGAGGGCGTCCGTCTGACCGGTCTCCAGCACAAGTACCCGGAGACGGTGCTGATCTTCCCGCGCCAGGGCCAGACCTGCCACGCCTACTGCACGTACTGCTTCCGCTGGCCCCAGTTCGTCGGCGAGTCCGACCTGCGGATCGCCACCGACGACATCGCGGCCACGTCCGCCTACCTGCGCGCCCACCCGGAGGTCACCAGCGCCCTGATCACGGGCGGCGATCCGCTGGTGATGAGCACCGAGGTGCTGCGCCGGTACGTCGAACCGCTCCTGGAGATCGACACGATCCGCTCGATCCGCATCGGGACCAAGTCGCTCGCCTTCTGGCCGTACCGTTTCCTCACCGACCGCGACGCGGACGACCTGCTGAGGCTGCTGGAGAAGGTGGTCGCGAGCGGCCGGAACCTCGCCCTGATGGCCCACTTCACGCATCCCCAGGAGCTGCATCCCCCGGCCGTGCGCGCGGCGATGCGCCGGGTGCGCGACACGGGGGCCGTGATCCGCTGCCAGGGTCCCCTGGTCAGGGGGATCAACGACAGCGCCGGGGCGTGGGCCGAGCTGTGGAACGAGACGACCGCGCTGGGGGCGGTGCCCTACTACCAGTTCGTGGAGCGCGACACCGGCCCGCAGGGCTACTTCGGGGTGCCGCTGGCCCGCTGCCACGAGATCTTCCGCGACGCCTACGCCCAGGTGTCCGGCCTCGCGCGGACCGTGCGCGGCCCGGTCATGTCGGCGATGCCGGGCAAGGTCTGCGTGGACGGGACGGCGGAGATCGCGGGCGAGAAGGTCTTCGTGCTCCACCTCATCCAGGCCCGCGATCCGGACCTGGTGGGGCGCCCGTTCTTCGCCGCCTACGACGAGCGCGCCACCTGGTGGAGCGACCTAAAGCCGGCTTTCGGCGCGGGCCGGTTCCTGGACGGGCTCGATCCGGTGTGACGTGGCGTTCGCCGTCAGGGCCAGGTAGGTGAGGCCGCCGACCAGTCCGGAGAGGATGAAGCTGCAGTCCACTCCGCCCGTCAGGGACAGCAGCGGGCCCTCGTACGACGGCAGGGACACGGCCAGGAGGCCGACCGCGGCACCCAGCGCCCAGGCCGCCGTGGCCCGGACGTTCCAGCCGGCCCGGTACCAGTAGACGCCGCCGCGCGAGCGGCGGTTGAAGACCTGGAGGGCGTCGGCGTCGTAGATCCCGCGGCAGCGGACGAAGCCGATCAGGGTGATGACCGCCCACGGGGTGCCGATCGCGGTCAGCAGCAGGACGAAGGACGTCATCGCGGACTGGGCGTTCCAGGCGTAGTGGCCGACGAACACGCACAGCATGGCGACGACGGCGACCGCGCAGGTGGCCTTGGCGCGCGAGACGCGGGGCAGGATCGCGTCGAGGTCGAGGCCCATGGAGTACAGCATCAGACCGGCGTTGCCCACCGAGCCCGCGGAGGCGGCCAGCAGCAGCGGGACCAGGTACCAGCCGGGGGACGCGGAGACCAGCGGTCCCGCGTAGTCGAGGGCCGCGCGGGCCCCGTACGCGGTGAAGGTGCCGAAGAGCTGGGGCACCAGCAGACCGGCGATCAGACCGAGCCAGGTGCCGTGCAGGACCGTACGGGAGGAGTGGCGCACGGGCGAGATGTAGCGGGTGTAGTCGCCCAGCAGCGTGATGAACGCGATCGGGCCCGACAGACCGGCGGCGACGGCGGCGAGCAGCCAGGTGGGCCAGAACGAGCCGAGCAGATAGCCGCCGGCCTCCGGGAGCGCCGCGGTGGTGAAGTGCGGGGCGTACGCGATCACGCCGACCACCAGCAGGGCCGACATGCCGATCGCGAGGGCGCGGGACATGGCGAGCAGCACGCGGTAGCCGTAGACGGCGCCCGCGACGGTGGCGGCGGCGAGCACCGTGTACACCACGGCGTACGAGACCCCGTTCGCCGGGAGACCGAAGAGGCGGCCGAGGACGCCGATCATCACGTCACCGCCGATCCACACGGTCAGCGCGGTGTAGCCGAGGGCCAGCAGCAGGCCGACGACCGAGCCGACCAGCCGTCCGCGCACGCCGAACTGCGCGCCGGAGGAGGTGGAGAGGTTGGTGCCGGTCCGCAACGAGACCAGGGCCAGCGGCGCGGTGAGCGCGGTCCCGACGACCGTGCCTGCCACGATCGAGCTCACGGAGGACCACCAGTCGAGCCCGAACGAGGGCGGCAGCCAGCCGAAGATGATCACCCCGAGGCAGAGGTTGGAACCGAGCAGGATCGACACGAGGTCGCGCGGCCCGCTGGTGCGTTCCTCTTCCGGGATCGT
The DNA here is from genome assembly GCF_053600395.1 of Streptomyces sp. NPDC005070. Classification (NCBI taxonomy): domain Bacteria; kingdom Bacillati; phylum Actinomycetota; class Actinomycetes; order Kitasatosporales; family Streptomycetaceae; genus Streptomyces; species Streptomyces sp. NPDC005070. The sequence goes on from NZ_JBSFZS010000012.1 coordinate 55,475, forward strand.
GTCGACTCCGCGCTGTTCGATCGGCATGGCTGGTCTCCTTTGACGGCCACCTGGGGTGGTGCGGGCAGCATCATGAGTTTGAGCGACGCTCAATGTGGCGCCTCCGATGCTGCTTCGTCAATGTTTCCCTTCCATGAATCCGACGTTTAGAGTGATGCTCTAAACGGAGGAAGGCGAGGAGGTGTCGCGGCGTGAGACTGACCCCCACGGAACGTGACCGACTGCTGCTGTTCTCGGCCGCCGAGCTGGCCCGGGCCCGCCGGGCGCGCGGCCTGAGGCTCAACGTGCCGGAGGCCACCGCGCTGATCGCGGACACCGTCTGCGAGATCGCCCGCGACGGCGGACGGCTGGCCGAGGCCGTCGAGGCGGCCCGGTCCGTCCTCGGCCCCGAGGACGTCCTGCCGGGCGTCGCGGACATCGTGACCGAGGTCCACGTCGAGGCCGTCTTCGACGACGGCTCGCGCCTCGCCGTGGTCGGCGACCCCATCGGCGGCGGCCTCGGCGAGCGGGCACCCGGCGCCCTGCTGCCGGGCCCCGAGCACGCCGAGCCCGAGGCCGTCGTCCACCTGACCGTGACGAACACGGCGGCGGTCCCCGTCTCCGTCACCTCCCACTTCCACTTCTTCGAGGCCAACCCGCGGCTCGACTTCGACCGGCCGGCCGCCTACGGCATGCGGCTGGCCGTCCCGGCCGGCTCCTCCGTCCGCTTCGGCCCGGGGGAGAGCGCCGAGGTGGGGCTCCTGCCCATCGGCGGAGCCCGCGTCGCGATCGGTTTCGCCGGTCTGGTCGACGGACCGCTGGACGCGCCCGGAGCCAGGGAAGAGGCCCTGCGCCGGGCTGCCGCCTGCGGCTACCTCGGCGTACCGGACACCCGCGAGAAGGAGGCCGGGCGATGAGCCGCCCCGGAGGACACCCCGCCGAGGCCCGCCGCCTCACCCCCTACGAGTACGCCGCCACCCACGGCCCCCGCGCCGGCGACCGGGTCCGGCTCGGCGACTCGGGGCTGACCATCCGCGTCGAGTCCGACGCCCAGCTCCCCGGCGACGAGTTCCTCGCCGGATTCGGCAAGACCGCCCGCGACGGGCTGCACCTCAAGGCCGCCGCCGTCCGGGACACCTGCGACGTCGTCATCAGCAACGTCGTGGTCATCGACGCCGTCCAGGGCATCCGCAAGGTGTCCATCGGCATCCGCGAGGGCCGCATCTGCTCGATCGGGCGGGCCGGCAACCCCGACACCCTCGACGGCGTCGACGTCGTCGTCGGCACCGGGACGTCCATCGTCTCCGGCGAGGGGCTCATCGCCACCGCCGGAGCCGTCGACACGCACGTCCATCTGCTGTCGCCGCGCATCATGGAGGCCTCGCTCGCCTCCGGCGTCACCACGATCATCGGCCAGGAGTTCGGGCCGGTCTGGGGCGTCGGCGTCAACTCGCCCTGGGCGCTGCGCCACGCCTTCTCCGCCTTCGACGCCTGGCCCGTCAACATCGGCTTCCTGGGACGGGGTTCGTCCTCCGACGGCGCGCCGCTGATCGAGGCGCTCGCCGAGGGCGGGGCCAGCGGCTTCAAGGTCCACGAGGACATGGGCGCGCACACCCGGGCCCTGGACACGGCCCTGCGGGTCGCCGAGGAGCACGACGTCCAGGTCGCCCTGCACAGCGACGGGCTGAACGAGTGCCTGTCGGTCGAGGACACCCTCAGGGTGCTCGAAGGCCGCACCATCCACGCCTTCCACATCGAGGGCTGCGGCGGCGGCCACGTCCCGAACGTGCTGAAGATGGCGGGCGTCCCGAACGTCATCGGGTCCTCCACGAACCCGACCCTGCCCTTCGGCCGGGACGCCGTCGCCGAGCACTACGGCATGATCGTCTCCGTCCACGACCTGAAGACCGACCTGCCCGGCGACGCCGCCATGGCCCGCGACCGCATCCGCGCCGGGACCATGGGAGCCGAGGACGTCCTGCACGACCTCGGCGCCATCGGCATCACCTCCTCGGACGCCCAGGGCATGGGCCGCGCCGGCGAGACCGTGCGCCGCACCTTCGCCATGGCCGGCAAGATGAAGGCCCAGTTCGGCGCCCCCGAGGACCACGACAACGAACGTGTCCTGCGCTACATGGCCAAACTGACCATCAACCCCGCCATCGCGCACGGCCTCGCCCACGAGGTCGGCTCCATCGAGACCGGCAAGCTCGCCGACATCGTGCTGTGGCGCCCCGAGTACTTCGGCGCCAAACCGCAGCTCGTCCTGAAGTCCGGCTTCCCGGCCTACGGAGTCGTCGGCGACCCGAACGCCGCCACCGACACCTGCGAACCCCTCGTCCTCGGACCACAGTTCGGGGCGCACGGCGCGACCCCCGCCGAGATCTCCGTGGCCTTCGTCGCCCAGGCCGCCCTCGACCAGGGCAACGACACCATGCCCACCCGCCGCCGCCGTGTGGCGGTCCGCGGCACGCGCGGTATCGGCCCCGCAGACCTGCGCCTCAACTCCCGTACCGGAGCGGTCGACGTGGACGGTCGCACCGGCCTCGTCACCCTCGACGGCGAACCGCTGCGCTCCGACCCCGCCGACTCGGTCTCCCTCAACCGCCTGTACTTCTTGTAATGGACACACCCTGTAAGGAATCGCCCATGTCTGCTGCCGCCGACGGCTTCCGCATGCCCGCCGAGTGGACCCCCCACGAGCGCACCTGGATGGCGTGGCCGGGCCCCAACCCCACCTTCGACAGCCCCGAGGACCTCGCCGCCTCCCGTGCCGCCTGGGCGACGGTGGCCCGCGCGGTCCGCCGCTTCGAACCGGTCACCGTGGTGTGCGGTCCCGGCCAGTCCGCGGCCGCCGCCGAACTCCTCGGCCCCGGCATCGACACCGCCGAGCGCGAGCTCGACGACGCCTGGATGCGCGACATCGGCCCCACCTTCCTCACCGACGGACAGGGCGGACTCGCCGCCGTCGACTGGACGTTCAACGGCTGGGGCGCCCAGGCCTGGGCCCGCTGGGAACACGACTCCAAGATCGGCGCCCAGGTCGCCGAGCTGGCCGGCGCGAGGACGTACGCCTCGCGGCTGGTCAACGAGGGCGGCGCGATCCACGTCGACGGCGAGGGCACCGTGCTGCTCACCGAGACGGTGCAGCTCGGTCCCGAGCGCAACCCCGGCTGGAGCCGTGAGCAGGTCGAGGCGGAGATCCATGCCCAGCTCGGCACCGAGAAGGCGATCTGGCTGCCGCGCGGTCTGACCGGCGACTACCCCCCGTACGGGTTCGGCACCCTCGGCCACGTCGACATCGTCGCCGCGTTCGCCCGGCCCGGTGTGATCGTCGCGCACTCCCAGCAGGACCCCGCGCACCCTGACCACGAGGTCACCAAGGAGGTCATCGGGCTGCTCAGGGCCCAGACCGACGCGCGCGGCCGCGCCATCGAGGTCGTCGAGGTTCCCGCCCCGACCGTCCTGGAGGCCGACGGCCACTGGGCCGACTACTCGTACATCAACCACTACCTCTGCAACGACGGCGTCGTGCTGTGCGGCTTCGACGACCCGCGCGACGAGACCGCCGCGGACATCTTCCGCCGGCTGTTCCCCGAGCGGACCGTGACCCTGGTGGACGCACGTACGATCTTCGCGGGCGGCGGTGGCATCCACTGCATCACCCAGCAGCAGCCGAAGGTCTGACAACGGGAGTCACGGATGGCCGGTGCGCGGAAGAACGCGCCACCGCGCGAGGAGGTCCTCGCCGCCGCCATGGAGATGATCGCCGAACGCGGTCTGGAGAAACTCACCATGGCGGCGCTCGGCCGTGAGGTCGGCATGAGCAGCGGCCATCTCCTCTACTACTTCCGCTCCAAGGACGAGCTGCTGCTGCGCACCCTGGAGTGGAGCGAGGGCCGCCTCGGCACCGAGCGCGGCCGGCTGCTCGCCGCCCGCGGAACCGCCCGCGAGCGGGTCGACGCCTATGTCGACCTGTACGTGCCCGACGGCCACCGGGACCCGCACTGGACCCTGTGGCTGGAGGTCTGGAACCACTCCCAGAACGCCGACGAGGACGCCCGTGAACGGCAGGCCGCCATCGAGGGCGCCTGGCACCGGGACCTCGTCGCGCTGCTCGCCGAGGGCGTCTCGCGCGGCGAGTTCCGCCCCCTCGACGCGGACCGCTTCGGCGCCCGGCTGCGCGCGCTGCTGGACGGATTCTCCATCCATGTGGCGATCGGCCTGCGCGGCACCAGCCGCGAGCAGGTCCTGTCCCACGTGCGGGAGTTCCTCGACGACGCGCTGGGCTGAGCGGCCGCCGTCCGCCGATCATGTAGCCCAGTGCTCGCATCCTGAGACACCGTGTGATCACGGGGGCGGTATGTGCCACACTGCCCCCGTGCTCTCGTTCGCCATGATTATTGGCAGCAGGCGCGCCGGTCCGCAGTGACCGCCACGTACGACCAGGTACGGGCGGACACCGTCGTCCTCGACCCGCGCGCAGACCTCTCGCACCCGCGAGGGGTTTTTCGCATTTCTGGCCCACCTTCAGCCGGGAGCGCAGCGCGAGGGATCATTGGGGGACGGTGGAGCCGGTCATTCCGGTAGACCGAGTTTCAACACAGGAGCCTTGAGACCATGACGGAAACCAGCGAAGTCGACGATTCCTTCCACGTCTTCGACACGACGCTGCGCGACGGCGCGCAGCGCGAGGGCATCAACCTCACCGTGGCGGACAAGCTGGCCATCGCGCGGCACCTGGACGACTTCGGGGTGGGCTTCATCGAGGGCGGCTGGCCCGGCGCCAACCCCCGCGACACCGAGTTCTTCGTCCGCGCCGCCCAGGAGATCGACTTCCGGCACGCCCAGCTCGTGGCCTTCGGAGCGACCCGCCGGGCCGGCGGCAAGGCCTCGGAGGACCCCCAGGTCAAGGCGCTCCTGGACTCGGGTGCCCCGGTGATCACGCTGGTGGCCAAGTCCCACGACCGGCATGTGGAGCTGGCGCTGCGCACCACGCTGGAGGAGAACCTGGAGATGGTCCGCGACACCGTCTCCCACCTGGTGGCACAGGGCCGCCGGGTGTTCGTGGACTGCGAGCACTTCTTCGACGGCTACCGCGCCAACGCCGCCTACGCGAAGGCGGTCGTGCGGGCCGCGCACGAGGCCGGCGCGGACGTGGTGGTGCTGTGCGACACCAACGGCGGGATGCTCCCGGCGCAGGTACAGGCCGTGGTCTCCACCGTCCTCGCGGACACCGGCGCCCGTCTCGGCATCCACGCCCAGGACGACACCGGCTGCGCGGTCGCCAACACGCTGGCCGCCGTCGACGCGGGCGCCACCCACGTGCAGTGCACGGCCAACGGTTACGGCGAGCGGGTCGGCAACTCCAACCTGTTCCCCGTGGTGGCGGCCCTGGAGCTCAAGTACGGCAAGAAGGTGCTCCCCGAGGGCGCGCTGCGGGAGATGACGCGGATCTCGCACGCGATCGCCGAGGTCGTCAACCTGACCCCCTCCACCCACCAGCCTTACGTGGGCGTGTCGGCGTTCGCGCACAAGGCCGGCCTGCACGCCTCCGCGATCAAGGTCGACCCGGACCTGTACCAGCACATCGACCCCGAGCAGGTCGGCAACACCATGCGGATGCTGGTCTCCGACATGGCCGGCCGTGCCTCCATCGAGCTCAAGGGCAAGGAGCTCGGCGTCGACCTCCACGGCGACCGCGAACTGGTCGCCCGGGTCGTCGAACGCGTCAAGGAACGCGAACTCAAGGGCTACACCTACGAAGCCGCCGACGCCTCCTTCGAGCTCCTGCTGCGCGAGGAGGCCGAAGGCCGGAAGCGCACCTACTTCGAGGTCGAGTCCTGGCGGGCCATCGTCGAGGACCGCCCCGACGGCAGTCACGCCAACGAGGCCACGGTCAAGCTCTTCGCCAAGGGCGAGCGCATCGTCGCCACCGCCGAGGGCAACGGCCCGGTCAACGCCCTCGACCGGGCCCTGCGCGTGGCCCTGGAGACGCTCTACCCGCAGCTCGCCAAGCTGGAGCTGGTCGACTACAAGGTCCGCATCCTGGAGGGCAAGCACGGCACGCAGTCCACGACCCGCGTCCTCATCTCCACGTCCGACGGCACGGGGGAGTGGTCCACGGTCGGCGTCGCGGAGAACGTCATCGCCGCGTCCTGGCAGGCACTGGAGGACGCGTACACCTTCGGTCTGCTGCGGGCCGGGGTGGAACCCGCTTCCTAGGGCTCCGGCGGGAGTCCGTGTCCCGTCCCCGGCGAGGACGGGACACGGACCGCGCTACTGCAAGTGCCACTTCTGGTTGGCGGCCCCCGTGCACGACCAGATCTGCGCCCGCGCCCCGTTCGCCGACGCATTGTCCGTCACGTCGAGGCATCTGTTCGCCGCGGTGTTGACCACGTCACCCGTCGACGAGCTGTACGACCACTGCTGGGCGCCCGAGCCGTTGCAGTCGTAGAGCTGGACCTTGGCGCCGTCGGACGTGGAGCCCGAGGTGACGTCGAGGCACTTGCCGAGCGCGCGCACCGATCCGTCGGCCCCCACGGTCCAGGACTGCGCGGCGGTGCCGTTGCAGTCGTAGAGCTGCACCGCCGTGCCGTTGGCGCTCGACGCGCCCGCCACGTCGAGGCACTTGCCGGCCAGTCCGACGAACGCCCCCGACCGGCTGCCCCCGCCCGACGGGGTGCCGGACCAGGTGAACGTCGCCGAGGTCTTGCCCGGCAGTGAGTAAGTGGCGTGCTGGGAACCCCAGTTGATCGTCACCGTCCTGGCGGTGGACGCGTCGTTGTAGGCGATCAGCGCCTTGCCGCCGTCCGGGTTGCGCCAGGCGACGTTCGGGACGGCCGACGAGGCCGTGGAGGCGATCCGCTGCGCCCCGGGCCGGACGAACTTCGTCAGGTGGCCCATCGTGTAGTACTCGACCGTGTAGTCGACGGTCCCGCTCGCCCCGTCCCCGTTGTGCACGGTGATCAGCCCGGTGCAGGTGCCGCAACCCCCGTTGTGCGGGCCCTTGTTCTGGTCCACCGCGAGCGACCACTTGGTCACCGACTTCGCCCAGTTGCGGGTGTAGTCCACGATGTTCAGCATGTCCTCGCGCTGCTGGTTCGCGATCCAGGTGCCGCCGGAGTGCTCGGTCCCGAAGGCGTCGAGGCCCGGGTACTGGTTGTGCACGCTCGTCTGCTTGGTGACGTCACCGCCGTACCCGTGCCAGGCGATGCCGCCGAAGTTCGGGTGCGAGCGGACCGCGGCGTCGTCGACCGTCGCCGCCGCGTAGGAGTCGTACACGTCCCAGTTCCAGTCGTGGGCGAGCACCTTCGTGGACAGCCCGGCCGCCTGGAGCCTGGGCAGCAGCTCGCTCTTGGTGAAGTAGGCGAGCCCCGTGGCGTTCCAGCTCATCGAGGGATAGCCCGAACAGCAGGTCGGCTCGTTCTGCGCGGTGACGTACGAGACCGGGACGCCCTGGTCCCGGTAGGCCTGGAGGTACTTCACGAAGTACGCGGCGTACGCGCCGTAGTCCTCCGCCTTCAGCCAGCCGCCGTTCAGCGACCCGCTGTCCTTCATCCAGGCCGGTGCCGTCCACGGCGAGGCCATCACCGTCAGGGAGGGGTTGAGCTGGAGCGCCTGCCTGGTCAGCGGGACCACGTCGGCCAGGTCGTGCGCGACGGAGAACTGCGCCAGGTTCGGGTCGCTCTGTCCGGCCGGCACGTCGTCGTAGGAGTAGCCGTAGCGCGCGAGGTCGGAGGCGCCCATCGGGTTGCGCAGGAACGACAGTCCGATCCCGTCCGTGGGGGAGAAGAGCTTGCGCATCGTCGCGTCGCGGGTGCTCTGCGACAGCGCGCCGCTGCTGTTCATCAGCCAGGCCGCGGTGTCCGTGAAGGACGCGCCGCCGCCGGTGAAGGTCTGGTACCGCGTGTTCTCGTCGACGGTGATGTTCTCGCCACCGCCGCCGCTGCCCGACTGGAAGGCGAACGGCGCCTGCGCCTGGAGGCCGCGTACGACATGCCGTCCGCCGTCGTCGTCCGTCGTCGTCAGATAGGCGGTGACCTGTTCGCCCGCGGCGTGCGCGGGCGCGGCCGCCGTGAATCCCGCGGTGGCGAGCAGCCCGGCGACGATCAGCCGGGCCGCCCGAGTGGATCTCCTCATGGAGCGCCGCCCTTCTGGAGGTGGGGGTTGGGAGGCGTGCGAGGCGTGAGTAAATGACGGCTGCGAAGGCGCGTCAAGGGGTTGCGCGTTCAGACTTTGAAGGAACAACTGCCCTGGTCCGGCCGGGACTTGAGTCTGTACCGGTTCTGGCGTGAAGTCTTGACGGGTTGCCGGGGCACCAGTTAACTCACGCCGTGATCTAAGTCGTGAGACGAGCGAGGGAACAGAGCGGCACGTCATCGTCAGGAAGCACGTCGTCAGAACCACGTGAGAGTCGAGGGGAACCCCATTGACCGGGCTCGATCGGAACTCCGTACGAAGAACCGCTCTGCTGGCCGGTGCCGCGCTGATCGCCGGACTGCTTCCGCTCGCCTCGGCGGGAACGGCGGCGGCCGATGAACCCGCGCCTGTCCCGGTCGACCGCTTCGAGGGCGAGGTGCCCTTCGCGAACCAGCCCGCCGAGGGCCTCTTCACCTGGGGCGGCGACAGCGACGACCCGCCGAAACTCGCCCTGACCGAACGGTCCGACGCGCCCGAGGGCGCCAAGGTCCTCACCGGCGACTACGACATCAGCGGCTACGGCGGATTCACCCACGACTTCGCGGCGGACCGGCCGGCCCACGACTGGTCCGCGCACAAGGGCATCCGCTTCTGGTGGGACGGCCGGAACACCGCCAAGAAGATCTCCTTCGAGATCAAGGACGGCGGCACCAACGGCGAGGCCTCGGAGCTGTGGACGACCTCTTTCACCGATGACTTCAGCGGCTGGAAACAGGTCGAGATCCCCTTCGCCGACTTCGTCTACCGAACGGACTACCAGCCCGTCGGCGGTATCGACCAGGTCCTCGGCCTGACGCAGATGTGGGGTTACGCCCTCACGCTCCCGGTCGGTGTCCCGGGGCAGTTCGCCATGGACGACGTCGAGCTGTACGGCAAGGCCGACCAGTCCCTGCGCGCCTCCGTCAGCACCGATGCGGCGGTCTACCCGGTCAGGGAGGGCGACACCGCGCGGGTGAGGATCTCCGTCGCCACCACCGGCTCCGCCCCGATCGACGAGCCCGTGACCGTCGCGTACGAGAGCGCGGGCGGCGGTGCCCAGCCGGGCAGGGACTACGCCTCCGTCAAGGGCGAGATCACCTTCCCGGCGGGCACGACGTCCGGCACGAGCCGCACCGTCACCGTCCGGACCCTGCGCGACAAGTCCGCCGAAGCGGCCGAGACGATCCCCCTGAAGCTCACGGTGACCGGCGCCAAGGCTCCCGCCGAGACCCCGCAGGTCGTCATCGACGCCCACGGGCTGCCGTATCTGAACCCGAAGCTGCCCGTGCGGAAGCGGGTCGCCGACCTGGTCTCCCGGATGTCCCTGGAGGAGAAGACCGGGCAGATGACCCAGGCCGAGCGCGGCGCGATCGGCACGGGCGGCGACATCGCCGCCTACGACCTCGGGTCCCTGCTCTCCGGCGGCGGCTCCACGCCGACCCCCAACACCGCCGCGGCCTGGGCGACGATGGTCGACGGCTACCAGCTCCGGGCGCAGGCCACCCGGTTCCAGATCCCGCTGATCTACGGCGTGGACGCGGTGCACGGCCACAACAACCTCGCCGGTGCGACGGTCATGCCCCACAACATCGGCATCGGCGCCACCCGTGACCCCGCTCTGGCGGAGCGGACGGGCGCGGTGACCGCCTCCGAGGTCCGCGCCACCGGCATCCCCTGGGACTTCGCCCCCTGCCTGTGCGTGACCCGCGACGAACGCTGGGGCCGCTCCTACGAGTCCTTCGGCGAGGACCCGGCGCTCGTGACGTCCATGGAGACGGTCGTCCAGGGCCTCCAGGGTGCCCGCGACGGCAGCGACCTGAAGCACGGAGACAAGGTCCTCGCGACCGCCAAGCACTTCGTCGGCGACGGCGGCACCGGGTACGGCACGTCCACGACGGGCTCGTACACCCTCGACCAGGGCGTCACCAAGGTCACCCGGCAGGAGCTGGAGGCCGTACACCTGGCGCCGTTCAAGACCGCGGTCGACCGGGGCGTCGGCTCGGTCATGCCGTCGTACTCCTCGCTCGACATCATCGGTGACGGCCAGGGACCGGTGAAGATGCACGCCCGCGCCGACATGATCAACGGCGTGCTCAAGGGCCGGATGGGCTTCGACGGCTTCGTCATCAGTGACTGGAACGCCATCGACCAGCTCCCCGGCGACTACGCCTCGCACGTCCGCACCTCGGTGAACGCGGGCGTGGACATGATGATGGTGCCGTACTCCTACAAGGACTTCCGGACGACGCTCACGGACGAGGTGAAGGCGGGGCGCGTCACCCAGCGGCGGATCGACGACGCCGTGTCGCGCATCCTCACCCAGAAGTTCGAGCTGGGACTCTTCGAGAAGCCGTACGCGGACACCGCCGGCGCCTCGCGGATCGGCTCCGCCGCCCACCGCTCCGTGGCACGGCAGGCGGCGGCCGAGTCCCAGGTCCTGCTGAAGAACGCGGGCGGCGTCCTGCCGCTGAAGAAGTCCCAGAAGGTCTACGTCGCCGGTTCGAACGCCGACGACCTCGGCAACCAGACCGGCGGCTGGACCCTCACCTGGCAGGGCTCGTCCGGGAACATCACCAAGGGCACGACGGTCCTCCAGGGCATGCGGAACGCCGGAGGTGACGTCACCTACTCCAAGGACGCCTCGGCGCCGACGGGCGGGTACGACGTCGGTGTGGTCGTCGTCGGCGAGACCCCGTACGCGGAGGGCGTCGGCGACGTCGGCAACGGCAACGACCTGGAGCTGACGGCGGCGGACAAGGCGGCCGTGGACACGGTGTGCGCGGCCATGAAGTGCGCCGTGCTGGTCGTCTCGGGCCGCCCGCAGCTCATCGGCGACCGGCTCGGCGCCGTCGACGCCCTCGTCGCCTCCTGGCTGCCGGGCACCGAGGGCGACGGGGTCGCGGACGTCCTCTACGGAAAGCGCGCCTTCACCGGGCAGCTCCCGGTCACCTGGCCCAAGGCGGAGGCCCAGCTCCCGATCAACGTCGGTGACGCCTCCTACGATCCGCAGTTCCCGTACGGCTGGGGGCTCACCACGCTGACGAAGACACCGGGGGGTGGCGCCACCACACTGCGGGAGCTCGCCCGGGTGGCCTCGGCGGCGGAGCGGAGCGGCGCCGACAGGACGGCCCGCGCGGCCGTGACCAAGGCCCGCCTGCTCGTCCAGCAGAAGATCGGCACATCGGTCACCGCGGCGAACGCGGGTCCCTTCGCGGACGCGGACCATCTCCTGCTGACCGGCCACTACGGAGAGGCGGTGGCGAAGCTGGCCCAGGCGTACCGCGCGTCCTGAGGGAGAAACGGGAGGGCCGGCCGGGGCTGAACCATCAGCCCCGGCCGGTCCGCGTTTCCCGTCCGCGATGCGGCGACCGCGGGAGGCCGCGCTCCCGATGTCCGGTTTCGCTCCGGTTCGGGTAGCTTCAAGGCATGAGGGCCGCACTCACCCGAGGACTTCCAGGCCTGCTGGTCGCGCTGATGCTCGCGGCCCTGGCGACGGTCTGGCTCCCGGCGCCCGCGGCCCATGCCGCCACCGATGTCTCCACGGTCGCGGCGGCCCTGCGCAAGGGCCCTGTCTACGTGGACCCGGCCGCTTCCGGTCAGCTCTCCGCCGCGGAGGCCGACGCCCTCGCCGCCAAGATCAAGAAGGCGGACAAGCCGGTCTTCGTCGCGGTGCTTCCCGCGGACTTCCCCACCCGGAACCTGTTCCAGAACCTGCGCACCGACACCGGAATCACCGGCCTCTACGCGATCAGGCTCGGCGACCGCTTCGACGCCCGCGCCGACTCCGCGGTGATGTCCCGCACGGCCGTGCAGAACCTCGTCACCAGCGTCCAGGGCGTGTCGGACGCGAACACCCAGCTCAACGAGTTCACCGACCGTGCGCTCGCCAGCATCCACGGCGCGGCCCCCGCGAGCTGGGGCGGCGGCACGAACGACGGAGGCGTCTCGACGGGAGCGCTGATCGCGGTCGGCGCGGTGGCCGTGGCCGGCGCCGCGGGCGCGTACACGGTCGTACGGCGCAACCGGCGCCGGCAGGAGGAGGAACAGCGTGCCGCGCTGGACCGGCTCCGTGTGGTCGTGGACGAGGACATCACCGCCTTCGGCGAGGAACTCGACCGGCTGGACTTCCACCCCGCCGAGGCCGGCGCCGACGACACGATGCGCGCGGACTACGAACGCGCGCTGGACGCCTACGAACAGGCGAAGTCGTACATGGCCGAGGCCCGGCGCCCCGAGGACGTACGCTCCGTCACCCAGTCCCTGGAGGAGGGCCGCTTCTCCCTCGCCGTGCTCGCGGCGCGCCGCGAGGGCCGCCCGGTCCCCGAGCGCCGCGCGCCCTGCTTCTTCGACCCCCGGCACGGCCCGTCCGTCGCCGACGCGGCCTGGACGCCCGCCGGGGGCGCGTCCCGCGAGGTCCCGGTCTGCAAGGCGGACTGGATGCGACTCACCGGGGGCGAACAGCCGGCGGTGCGCGAGGTCGAGACGGAGTACGGCCGCCGCCCGTACTGGGACGCGGGCCCGGCGTACGGCCCCTGGGCGGGCGGCTACTTCGGCGGCGGTCTGCTGCCGGGGCTGCTCGTCGGGACCGTGCTCGGCAGCATCATGGCGAGTCCCGGGTACGGGGCCGCGTACGGCACCGGGTACGGCGACTTCGGCGGTGGCTACGACGGAGGCGATGTCTCCGGTGCCGATTTCGACTCCGGCGACTTCGGCGGCGGCTTCGGTGACGGCGGGGGAGGGGACTTCGGCGGGGGTGGCGGCGACTTCGGCGGCGGTTTCTGAGGCCGGGCGCGCCCGGCGGCCCCCTCCGAGGCCGGACACGAGAGCGCCCGCCTCCTCCGTACGGAGAAAGCGGGCGGGCGCGCTCGGTGTGCCACCGGGCCGGTGACTCAGCCGGCGTTCCTGATCGCCGAGATGTCGAAGTTCAGCTTGATCTTGTCGGAGACGAGGACGCCACCGGTCTCCAGGGCCGCGTTCCAGGTGAGGCCCCACTCGGAGCGCAGGATCTCGGCCTTGCCCTCGAAGCCCACGCGCTCGTTGCCGAACGGGTCCTTCGCGGCGCCGTTGAACTCCAGGTCGATGCTGATCTGCTTGGTGGTGCCGAGGATCTCCAGATCGCCGGTGATCCGGTAGTCGTCACCGCCGAGAGCCTCCGCCTTGACGGAGCGGAACGTCAACGCCGGGAACTCGTCGGTCTTGAAGAAGTCGGCGCTCTTGAGGTGGCCGTCGCGGTCGGCGGACCCGGTGTCGATGCTGTCCATCGTGATGTCGAGCGAGGCGGTGGACCGCGACGGGTCGCCGCCGTCCAGGTGGAGCGTGCCCTCGAACTCGTTGAACTTGCCCTTGACGTTGGTCACCATCGCGTGCCGGGCGACGAAGCCGATCGTCGAGTGGGCCGGGTCGATGGTGTAGTCGCCGGTCAGGGCGGCCAGCTCCGGGCTGACGGCAGCGGCCGTCGCCGTGGCCGTCGGGGCGGAGGTCGCGGCGGTGTCGGTGGTCTTGCGGCCGAAGATGCCCATGAGGTGCTCCTTGAGGGGACGGGCCGCGGTTCCGGGGAGAGCCACGGCGTCATTCTGTTGAATGTTCAACGAGGTGAACACGGGCAACCGTAGACCTATTCCGTTCAAGTTTCAACATCCTGAGCGTACTCGCGGGGTCACGTTGGGTTGCCCCTGTCCCGCCTCTGGCGGACGCGCGTAGAACTCGGGCACCATCTGCGTGCACCCCCTGCACAGCCGCCCCAAAGGAAACACGGCCGCACGCCCGTGCGGCCGCCCGACGGTCCTCCGCAGGAAAGGTCCCCCCAGATGAAGTTCAGGTCCGCGCTGACCGCCCTGGCCCTTCTCGTGGCCCCGGGCGTCGCCGTCGTCGGCACCGCCACCGACGCCTTCGCCGTCAGCAAGATCAGTCACGCCACCGCGACCTCGATGTTCCGCCAGTCCGGCATCACCTGGTCCTCCTCCGGCAACTGTTCCGACCGCAACAACTCCACCTGCACCTCGTTCGAGCAGCTCAACCTCGCCACCGCGCAGGGCGCCCAGACCCTCAGGGGGGCCAGCGGCTGCGCGCTCAACATCACCGGCGGCACGGAGACCGGGCACGCGAGCGGCACCTACTCGCACTGGAACGGCTACAAGCTCGACTTCGGCAAGAACACCTGCGTCACCGCCTACGTCAAGAACACCTTCAGCTACATAGGCCTGCGCGGCGACGGCGCTCCGCAGTACCAGTCCGGCGCCGGCAACATCTACGCCGACGAGGGCAACCACTGGGACGTCCTCTACTACACCTGCGGCGGCTGCTGAACCGGTGCCTCCGGGGTGCGCGGACCGCCGAACGGGCGTCCGCGTCACCCCGGTGACGGCATGTGCCGCTCATGAATATGAGCGGGCGGTCGGCCGAACAGTTTGTGAGACCTCCACAACCCCAGGCCCCTCCGGGCAGTTGGATCGCCTGCATGTGATGGTGGTTCTGTTCAGGGGCACCAGGAAAACGGTCCGGAGACTGTGCAGAGTCGACGGGCCTCTTTCCTTGGTGGACTTCGTATGGTCGCTACATGACCGTTTTGGACGAGGCCGACACCGCGAGCTCCACGATCCCCTCAGGCGAACCGACGGACGCGCGTGGCCGGGTGGCCGAGCTGCACGCCATCCGTGCGGAGGCGCTGCGTGGTCCCAGCGAGAAGGCGACCGAGGCGCAGCACGCCAAGGGCAAGCTGACCGCCCGGGAGCGCATCGAGCTGCTGCTCGACGCGGGCTCGTTCCAGGAGGTCGAGCAGCTCCGCCGGCACCGGGCGACCGGGTTCGGTCTGGAGGCCAAGAAGCCGTACACCGACGGTGTCATCACCGGCTGGGGCACGGTCGAGGGCCGTACGGTCTTCGTCTACGCCCACGACTTCCGCATCTTCGGCGGCGCCCTCGGCGAGGCCCACGCCACGAAGATCCACAAGATCATGGACATGGCCATCGCGGCCGGTGCGCCGCTGGTGTCCCTGAACGACGGCGCCGGCGCCCGTATCCAGGAGGGCGTCTCCGCCCTCGCCGGCTACGGCGGCATCTTCCAGCGCAACACCAAGGCTTCCGGCGTCATCCCGCAGATCTCCGTGATGCTCGGCCCCTGCGCCGGTGGCGCGGCCTACTCGCCCGCGCTCACGGACTTCGTCTTCATGGTCCGCGAGACCTCGCAGATGTTCATCACCGGCCCGGACGTGGTCAAGGCGGTGACGGGCGAGGAGATCACCCAGAACGGTCTGGGCGGCGCCGACGTCCACGCGGAGACCTCCGGCGTCTGCCACTTCGCGTACGACGACGAGGAGACCTGCATCGCCGAGGTGCGCTACCTCCTGTCGATGCTCCCGCAGAACAACCGCGAGAACCCGCCGCGCGCGGAGTCCGCGGACCCGGCCGACCGCCGCAGCGAGGTGCTGCTGGACCTGGTCCCGGCCGACGGCAACCGTCCGTACGACATGACCAAGGTCATCGAGGAGCTCGTCGACGACGGCGACTACCTCGAGGTCCACGAGCGCTGGGCCCGCAACATCATCTGCGCGCTGGCCCGCCTCGACGGCCAGGTCGTCGGCATCGTCGCCAACCAGCCGCAGAGCCTGGCGGGTGTGCTCGACATCGAGGCATCCGAAAAAGCTGCGCGCTTTGTCCAGATGTGTGACGCTTTCAATATCCCGATCATCACGCTGCTGGACGTGCCCGGGTTCCTCCCGGGTGTCGACCAGGAGCACGGCGGGATCATCCGGCACGGCGCGAAGCTGCTCTACGCGTACTGCAACGCGACGGTGCCGCGGATCTCTCTCATCCTGCGCAAGGCGTACGGAGGTGCCTACATCGTCATGGACAGCCAGTCCATCGGGGCCGACCTCACCTACGCCTGGCCGACGAACGAGATCGCCGTGATGGGCGCCGAAGGTGCCGCCAACGTCATCTTCCGCCGTCAGATCGCCGATGCCGCCGATCCCGAGGCGATGCGCGTCCGCATGGTCAAGGAGTACAAGGCCGAGCTGATGCACCCGTACTACGCCGCCGAGCGTGGGCTGGTCGACGACGTCATCGACCCCGCCGAGACCCGCGAGGTCCTGATCAAGTCGCTCGCGATGCTGCACACGAAGCACGCGGACCTGCCCTCCCGCAAGCACGGCAACCCCCCGCAGTAACCCGGCGGATCCTCCGCGGTACCCCCGCGGAAACCTCTCTCATGGAGACTGAAACCTATGAGCACCCCTGACATCCGCGTCGAGAAGGGCCACGCCGAGCCCGAGGAGGTCGCCGCCATCACAGCGATCCTCCTGGCCCGTGCGGCCTCCGCTCCCACTGATGCCGACTCCTCCCACCGCCCCCACCGCAAGGCGGGCTGGCGCCGCCTGGAGCGGGAG
Organism: Streptomyces sp. NPDC005070; assembly: GCF_053600395.1. Taxonomy (NCBI): domain Bacteria; kingdom Bacillati; phylum Actinomycetota; class Actinomycetes; order Kitasatosporales; family Streptomycetaceae; genus Streptomyces; species Streptomyces sp. NPDC005070. The sequence goes on from NZ_JBSFZS010000012.1 coordinate 72,018, forward strand.
CCCGGTTTCCGGGCGCCGCACAGCTGGCACTGAGGGTCCGACGCCGGCAGCCCCGTCCTCCGATGGAGGGCGGGGCTGTGGTGTGTCCGGAAGCCCGCAGACGCCCCCCACGGCCAACAGAAGCCTCTGCGGCGGGCGTTCGGGCATTCCCTGCCACCTGCCCGCCCGACGGGGCGGTACGGGGCAGGAGTTCGGCCGGCGGCGACGAGCGACGGCCCCCGCTTCTCCGGGCGGAGAAGCGGGGGCCGTCGTCGTGCGAGCGGAGGACGCTAGCGCAGGCGCGCCATGAGGGCGTGCTCGACCAGCGTGATCAGCGCGGACTTGGCGTCCGCGCGGTGACGGGCGTCCGTCGTGATGATCGGGGCGTCCGGGCCGATCTGGAGGGCCTCGCGGACCTCCTCCGGGTTGTACGGCTGGCTGCCGTCGAAGCCGTTGAGGGCGATGACGAACGGCAGGCCGCTGTTCTCGAAGTAGTCGACCGCGGGGAAGCAGTCGGCGAGACGGCGGGTGTCCACCAGGACGATCGCGCCGATGGCGCCGCGCACGAGGTCGTCCCACATGAACCAGAAGCGGTCCTGGCCGGGCGTACCGAACAGGTACAGGATCAGGTCCTGGTCCAGCGTGATACGTCCGAAGTCCATGGCGACCGTCGTGGTCTTCTTGTCCCCGGTGTGGGTGAGGTCGTCGATGCCCGCCGAAGCAGACGTCATGACGGCCTCGGTGCGCAGCGGGTTGATCTCCGAGACGGCGCCGACGAACGTGGTCTTGCCCACGCCGAAGCCGCCCGCCACCACGATCTTCGCGGACGTGGTGGAGCGGGAAGGCCCTCCGCTAGAGCTTGCGAAGTCCACTGAGCACCCTTTCGAGCAATGTCACGGCTGGCTGGCCGCCGGCGCTCTCGTCGCCGCCCGGCTGATGAATGGCGACCAGGCCCGCTTCCGCCAAGTCGGCGACGAGGATCCTGGCCACACCGAGAGGGATGGTCAGCAGGGCCGAGATTTCGGCCACCGACTTGATCTCCCGGCAGAGGTTGCAGATGCGCTGATGCTCGGGCAACTGGCCCTGCATCTGGTGCGGCTGCGCGGTGGTGTGCACCAGTGCCTCGATGGCGAGCTGGTAGCGGGGCCTGGTGCGGCCGCCCGTCATGGCGTACGGACGCACCAGGGGGTTGCTCGCCGACCCGGCGGGGGACGCCTCGGGCGAGCGTCGCTGCGGCTGCACCGGCTGGATGCGCGGAGCCGACGGCTGGTCGTACGGAGACGGCCCGGGGCCCTGGGGACCCTGGGGCGCGTACGGCTGCCGCCGCTGGCTGGGTGCGGAGGGAGGAAAGTTGTACCGGTTCGGGTCGCCTGAACCGTCGCCCTGCCCCTGGCCGGGGCCGTACGACCAATTGCCCGAAGACGAACCGCCTGGGGGTGTTACCACGTTCTCTCCTCCTCCGACCGTGCCGGGCACGCAACGCTGGGACCGCGTCCCGAAACCTTACGGCCCCGGGACGCGAATTCGCACCGTCTGTCTATTAGTTGAGAAGGCTGCCCTGGAGCTCCGCACGAAGGTCCGGAGTGAGAACCGTGCCCGCACGGTCCACCAGAAGCGCCATCTCGTACCCAATGAGACCGATGTCCGCCTCAGGGTGTGCAAGTACTGCGAGCGAAGAACCATCCGAAACGGACATGAGGAAGAGGAATCCTCGCTCCATCTCCACAACAGTCTGGTTCACATGGCCGCCCTCGAAGATACGGGAAGCACCCGCGGTCAAAGAGGTCAGACCGGACGCGACGGCCGCCAACTGGTCGGCGCGGTCACGGGGAAAGCCTTCGGACATGGCCAGAAGGAGTCCGTCGGCGGAGACCACCACCGTGTGCGACACCCCGGGGGTGTTGTCCACGAAATTGGTGATCAACCAGTTCAGGTTCTGTGCCGCCTGGCTCATCGGGCTCACAACTAACGCTCCTGGTTGTAGGTGCTGTCAGGACCGAGGCCCTGGCCGTTCGTGTCACTACCTGCATTGCGTCCCCGCTCCACGCCGCGACGCAGGTTGCTCAGCCTGCCCCGGACGTCCTCGGGAGCACGGGAGACCTGGGGGCCTCCCTGGGGGGTCGACTCCGCGGTTCCCTCGACCAGGTTGGCCTTGGGCACCCTCCGCGGCAGACCGGACGGGGTGACCCCGCCCGCCTTGGGCTTCTTGAGCTGCTCGGCGCGCTGCCACCGGTCGTCGTTCGACGACCGCCAGTCGTCGCCCGTGTTCCCGGAGGACATGGGCGGCGTCTGCTCCCTCGCCGGTTCCGCGGGGCGTCGGCCGTTGCCGGCGGGGACGGGTCCGCGGCGGGGGAGGCCCGCGTCGGTCATCGTGTGGGGGGCCGAAGCGGCCGGACCCGGACGACCAAAGCCTACGCTGTCCCGCTCGTTCGCGTCAGCGACCTGCGGAGATCCCGTTTCCGGAGCGTAGTCGGGCCGGTACCCGCCCTGGTACGCGTCCTGCTGCGGCCAGTCGTCCCGGTAGGACGGCTCACCGTAGCCCGACAGCGCATCCGGGGCGGAGCCGCCCATTCCGGCGTGCTCCTGCTGGGCCGGCTCCGTGTAGGAGGGCTCAGGGTAGCCGCCGTTGGACGGGAAGTACGCCTCGTCGTACGCAGCCTGCTGCGGCTCCTCGTACGACGTCTGCTGGTCGTACGTGGTCTGCTGCTCCTCGTGCACACCCTGCGCGCCGTCGTACGCCTGGGCGCCGTCGAACGACGGCTGTCCGTTGTCGTACGAGGGGGCGGCCGGGGCGTCGAAGGCGTCGGCGTAGCCCTGGGGGGCCTCGATGGCCTCCGGACCCTGCGCCTGGGCCTCCAGGGCCGCACGGCGCTCCTCACGCATCAGGGAGCGGCCCACGGGGTCGAGGTCACGGGCGTCGTCCGGGACCTCGTAGCGGCTGTCGTCGAAACCGAGGTCCGCGGCGGTCAGCACGGGCTGCTGCTGCGCACCGAAGTTCTCGCCCGGGAACTGCTGCTGCTGGTGCTGCTGCTGCTCGGGAATGATCTGCGACACGGTGAACTCGTCGGTCATGGGCTGGTGCTCGCCACCGCCACCGTGGGTGATGGCGTCGGGGAGCATGACCAGGGACGTGGTGCCGGCCTGCTCGCCCGAGGGGCGGAGCTGGACGCGGATGCCGTGGCGGTCGGACAGACGGCCGACCACGAAGAGGCCCATGCGCTGCGAGATCGCGGCGTCCACGGTCGGCGGGTTGGCCAGCTTGTGGTTGATGTCCGCGAAGTCCTCGGCGGTGAGGCCGATGCCCTTGTCGTGGATCTCGACCATGACGCGGCCGTCGGGGAGACGGGTCGCGGTGACTCGGACCTTGGTCTGCGGGGAGGAGAACGTGGTCGCGTTCTCCAGGAGCTCGGCGAGCAGGTGCACGAGGTCGGTCACGGCGCGGCCGTGGATCTCGGCCTCCGGGACACCGGAGAGCTCGATGCGCTCGTACTGCTCCACCTCGGAGGAGGCGGCGCGCAGGACGTCGACCAGCGGGACCGGCTGGTCCCAGCGGCGTCCGGGCTCCTCGCCGGCGAGGACCAGGAGGTTCTCGCCGTTGCGGCGCATACGGGTCGCGAGGTGGTCCAGCCGGAAGAGGTTCTCGAGCTGGTCCGGGTCGGCCTCGTTGTTCTCCAGGTCGGTGATCAGGGTCAGCTGGCCCTCGATCAGCGACTGGTTGCGGCGCGAGAGGTTCGTGAAGATCGCGTTGATGTTGCCTCGCAGGAGGGCCTGCTCGGCGGCCAGTCGCACGGCCTCGCGGTGGACCTGGTCGAAGGCGCGGGCGACCTCGCCGATCTCGTCCGTGGTGTTGATCGGGATCGGCTGCACGCGGGTGTCGACCCGGCCGGGGTCGGTGCGCGAGAGCTGGTCGACCAGCATCGGCAGGCGCTGCTCGGCGACATTGAAGGCGGCGCTGCGGAGCTGGCGCATCGCGCGGCTCATCTGGCGGGCCACCATGCCGGCCAGGATGAACGCGGCGAGCAGGGCGACGACGACGATCGCACCGGTGATGAAGGCGTCGGTCTGGGCCGTGTTGGAGATGTCACCGGCCTCGGCCACCGCCTTGTCGGCGAGGTCCGACTCGATCTGGCGGTACGCGTTGTACTTGGCGGTGTTGACCGCCATCCAGTTCTGCGCGGTGACGCCCTTCGCGGCGAGTGTCGCGCGGTCGCTCTCCAGCGTGCTCGGGAGCGACGAGATGTCCTTGACCATCTCGTTGTCGCCCGTGGGCGGCGGCACGTAGGACGGGTCGGCGGCCGCGGCTTCCTTCGCCTTCGCCGTCAGCTCCGACTTGATCTTCGCCGCCGCCGATTCGAGCTTGGCCGTGTCCTCCTCGGTGCCACCACCCTTGTACTCCTCGATGGCGATGCCCTCGAGGTAGGCGTACGAGGAGAGGGCGACACGCTGGCTGGCGAGGCCGCTGACGCCGGGACCCGGCTTGATCAGCAGGTGCAGACCGATGGACCGCTCCAGCGACAGCGCCGCCTTGGACAGCGAGATCGCGTAGACCGTACGGCCGTAGCTGGTGATGTTTCCGGTGCCCAGGCCGAGCTCGTTGGCGAACTCCATCAGCGGGTGCTGGATCTGGAGGTAGCCCTCTTCGGTCTGCACACCGGGAAGCTTGGTGGTGTACGCGACGGTCCGCAGCTTCTCGAGACCGGGCTCGACGTTGCGGAACACCGTGAGGCGGCGCTCCAGGCCCGGAGTCTGGGGCATGTTCTGGGCGGCCTCGTCGAAGGCGTCCGCGGCCAGGTCGGTGTCCCGGCGGACCTTCACGACGGTGGCGTCCTTGGCGCCCTTGCCGGACAGCAGGGGCACGGCGCTGAGGTCGCGCTCGACGAACAGCTTGTCGCCGTAATTCAGTGCCGCCTGCACGAGGCGCGCCGTCTTCTCGGCGTCCTGCGCTTCCTGCCAGGTGTCGATCGAGCTCTTCACCTGGAAGCCGCCCATGACGAGGCCGACCACCACGGGGATGAGCAGGATCGCGTTCAGCCTGGTCGGCACGCGCCAGTTACGCGGGGAGAATCGGCTCCCGCTCGGCGCGGGCGCCGGCATGGGCTCGGGGCCGGCGACTTGTGCGGGCGCCGCTCCGCGCGCCGGCGGGGTGAAGTTGCCCCGTGCCGACGGCTCGGGACCGTTCATGCTTCGCCTCACTCGACCAACAACCTCTCGGCGTCGGCACCTACTGTGTGCCGCCGTATCTACCAGCGCCCTTGACTACTGGGCAGTTCAGCGCATTCCAGCACGTCAAGCAGCGCCATTCCAAACACTCGGAACGGGTGATTCCGAGTGGTGCCGACCACAGATAAAACGGTCATAAAGAGCGAGCCCCGCCAAAAGGCGGGGCTTTCATGAACGCAGGGGCATCGGGTGACCGCTATGCGTGTCGGGGCCAGCCAAATTCTCTGTCGAAACGTTATGAACACCGAGGCCGGCCGTGTCAAATGACACAGCCGGCTCCAATGCGTCTACGACAACTTCCATAGGGAGCCGTCTACTTGGCTGCTACCGCAGCCGTGCCATGAGGGCGTGCTCGACCAGCGTGATGAGAGCGCTCTTCGCATCTGCGCGGTGTCGCGCGTCCGTCGTGATGATCGGAGCGTTCGGGCCGATCTGAAGGGCCTCGCGCACTTCCTCCGGGTTGTACGGCTGGTGACCGTCGAAGCCGTTGAGGGCGATGACGAACGGCAGGCCGCTGTTCTCGAAGTAGTCGACCGCGGGGAAGCAGTCGGCGAGACGCCGGGTGTCCACCAGGACCACGGCACCGATCGCGCCGCGGACCAGGTCGTCCCACATGAACCAGAAGCGGTCCTGGCCCGGCGTACCGAAGAGGTACAGGATCAGGTCCTGGTCGAGGGTGATACGTCCGAAGTCCATGGCCACCGTGGTGGTGGTCTTGTCCCCGGTGTGGGTGAGGTCGTCGATGCCCGCCGAGGCGGAGGTCATGACGGCCTCGGTGCGCAGAGGGTTGATCTCGGAGACGGCACCCACGAACGTGGTCTTGCCGACACCGAAACCACCCGCTACGACGATCTTCGCGGAGGTGGTCGCCCGGCCTCCGTCAGAGCTTGCGAAGTCCACTGAGCACCCTTTCGAGCAGTGTCACGTCCGGCGCGCCGCCGTTGTTCTCATCGCCGCCAGGCTGGTGAATGGCGACAAGTCCGGCCTCGGCGAGGTCCGCGACAAGGATCCTGGCCACGCCGAGCGGCATGGACAGGAGGGCCGACACCTCGGCCACCGACTTCACTTCCCGGCACAGATGGCAGATGCGCTGGTGTTCGGGGAGCAGTCCCATCAGCTGGGCCGGATCGGCCGTGGTGCTGATCAGGGCTTCTATGGCCAGTTGGTACCGCGGCCTGGTCCGGCCGCCGGTCATCGCGTATGGACGTACCAGCGGCTGGTCGCCTTCATCCACGTACGACTCGGCGTACGGATCATGAGAGGCGGGGGGCGGGGTCATGAATCCTCCGGGCGGGACAGCAAGTCGGTCAGTCGTGCCGTCTGTTGGGGCCGGTGGGGGGATTGTGGCGGCCGGACGGTGATTTCGTGCGGTGTCTGGATCCGGCGGCGGTCAGTGAAGCAGACTGCCTTGTAGTTCGGCACGCAGGTCCGGCGTGAGGACGGCGCCCGCACGGTCGACGAGCAGTGCCATCTCGTAGCCGACAAGGCCGATGTCGCAATCCGGGTGGGAGAGGACCGCGAGGGACGATCCGTCCGAAACCGACATCAGGAAGAGGAAACCGCGCTCCATCTCCACGACCGTCTGGGCCACCGAGCCGCCTTCGAAGATCCGGGAGGCCCCGGCAGTCAGCGAAGTGAGTCCGGAGGCGACGGCCGCCAGTTGGTCCGCGCGGTCGCGGGGGAAGCCTTCGGACATCGCCAGAAGGAGGCCGTCGGCGGACACGACGACGGTGTGGGACACCCCAGGGGTGTTGTCCACGAAGTTGGTGATCAACCAGTTGAGGTTCTGTGCCGCCTGGCTCATCGGGCTCAACTAACGCTCCTGCTGGTGAGTGGGGCTGGGGAAGCTGCCGGTCTGGCCGTTGCCGGCCTGTCGACCCTGCTGAATGCCCCGACGGAGATTGGTCAGCCGGCCGCGTACGTCATCGGGCGCACGCGAGACCTGCGGACCGCTTTGGTGCTGTTGCTGCTGTGCCGTGCCCGCGACGAGGTTGGCTCGCGGGACTCGGCGCGGCAGGCCTGAGGTGGTGATCCCTCCTGCCGACGGCTTACGGGAACGCTCCGCCTGCTTGACGAGATCGTCGTTCGGAGAGCTGCGCCACGAGGTGGTGGCGGGTGCGGCGGCCGGTGCGGCGGTCGGCCGCTGCGGAGCCGGGGGAGTCTGCGGCTGCTGGGGGGCAGCCTGGGCGTATCCCTGGGACCCGTTGCTCTGCGTCCCGTTGCTCTGGGCGGCACCGCCCGCGGGCGCGCCGTCCGAGCCGTTCGCCTGACCGTGGAACCAGTTGGTCTCCAGCGTGTCGTACAGCGGCGTACGGCCGTCACCGGGGTTCGAGGCCGGGGGAAGCGCCTCGGGTGCCTGCGGACGGGCGGGGGCCTGTGGGGTGGCCGGCCGCTCGTACTGTCCGGTGGACGAGCCCTGCCCGTTGCCGTAGCCGGGTGCCGCGAACTGCCCGGTGGACGCGGGGTCCTGGGAAGGCGCGTAGCCCGGCTGGGCGAACTGGCCGGTGGACGACGGGGACTGGGAGGCCCCGTAGCCCTGGGCGGCGAACTGTCCCGTGGCGGCCGGGTTCTGGCCGACGGGGGACTGGTTGCCGTAGCCGTACTGGCCGTTGTTCTGGCCGTTGTTCTGCGGCGCGCTCGCGCCGGGGCGCGGGGCGTCGAAGTCGGGACGGGCGAACTCCGCGGTGGAGGCGGGGCTCTGACGGTCGTCGACGCGCGGCATGCGCGACGTGGCGTCGGGGTCCTCGTGACCACGCGGGGTGTCGTGCGAGGTCCGCGGAACCGGCGGCTGGGCGTTGTCGTCGCTCCAGCTCGGCGTGCGGGAACCGGCGTTGCCGCCGGGCAGCTCGGCGCGTGCGCCACCGCGGCCCGGAAGCTGCGGACGACGACGGCCGCTCTTGCCGCCGGACGCCTTCGCGGGCGCGGCGGGAGCCTGGTTGCTGTCGCCGAAGGCGTTCTGGCCCGTCTGGCCGTTGCCGGATCCGTTGCCGAAGCCCTGCTGCTGCGAGCCGTTCTGGGCGGGGAAGCCCTGCTGCGGGCTCTGCCCGAAGGCGTTCGCGCCGGCGGGAGCCTGCCGGCCCTGCTGACCCTGGCCCTGCTGCGGACCACGCGCTCCGCCGGCGGCACCCGGGCGACCGCCCTGGCCCGTGCCGGGCAGCGCGGCCCGCGGACCCTGGCCCGAGCCGACCTGTCCGCGCTGCGGCGGGGCCCCGAGGGGACCGCCGGGAGCGGAGGGGGAACCGGCGCCGAGCGAGGGACCGGCCGAGCGACGGGCCGCGGCCACACCGGCCGATGCCTGCGAAGCGGCGGGGCCGCCCGCACCCTGGCCCGGCTTGTTCGGCATGGGCTTCTTGCCGCCCTGGGCGACGTCCACGGGCAGCATGACCAGCGCGGTCGTACCACCGGAGTCGGACGGGCGGAGCTGGATGCGGATGCCGTGACGCTGCGACAGACGACCGACCACGAACAGACCCATGCGTCGGGAGACGGAGACGTCCACCGTGGGCGGGGCGGCGAGCCGCTCGTTGATCGCGGCCAGGTCCTCGGGGGAGAGACCGATACCGGTGTCGTGGATCTCGATCAGCACGCGGCCGTCGGGCAGGGCGTGACCGGTGACCTTGACCTTGGTCTGCGGGGAGGAGAACGAGGTGGCGTTCTCCAGCAGCTCGGCGAGCAGGTGGACGAGGTCGTTGACGACCCGGCCGGCGACCTCGGTGCCGGGCACCGAGGCGAGTTCGATGCGCTCGTACTGCTCCACCTCGGAGGCGGCGGCGCGGAGGACGTCGACCAGCGGGACCGGACGGGTCCAGCGACGGCCGGGCTCTTCACCGGCGAGGACGAGGAGGTTTTCGCCGTTACGGCGCATGCGGGTCGCGAGGTGGTCGAGCTTGAACAGCGAGGAGAGCTGGTCGGGGTCGGCCTCACGGGACTCGAGCTCGGATATGAGCGAGAGCTGACGCTGGATAAGACCCTGCGAACGGCGCGAGAGGTTGGTGAACATCGCGTTGACGTTGCCTCGCAGAAGGGCCTGCTCGGCGGCGAGGCGGACAGCCTCGCGGTGCACGTCGTCGAAGGCCGCGGCCACCTGGCCGATCTCGTCCCGGGAGTGCACACCGACCGACTCCACCGAGGTGTCGACGTCCTGCGGGTCCGACTCCGAGAGCTGCTTGACGAGCTCGGGCAGACGGTCCTGGGCGACCCTGGTGGCCGTGTCCTGCAGGCGGCGCAGCGAGCGGATCATGGACCGGGCCACGACGAAGGCGCCGACGAGCGAGACACCGAGGACGAGCAGGATCAGGACACCGGAGATGATCGCTTCACTCTGCGACTGGTTGCGCAGCTCACGGGCCTTCTGCTCCATCTCGCTGAGCAGCGTGGTCTCGATCTTCGACATCTGGTCGATCTTGGACGAGTCGTCGTCGAGCCAGTCCCTGTAGGACCGCTTGTTCTGCGTGCGCAGACCCTCGGGGTTGTTCAGCACACGCTTGGCGTACTGGTCGGCCGACTTGATCGTCGGGTTGTCACCCTCGATCGGCAGGAGGAGGTCCGTGCTGCCGGAGCCGTAGATGTTCTTGAAGGCCTGGTTCTCGGAATCCTGGCTCGCCTGCGCGGACAGCGCGTACTGCTGGTCGTTCTTGGAGAGGGTTCCGAAGGTCGTGGGACGCGTGGGAAGCGCGGCGGCGATGACGGCCCGCTGGACGGAGGCGTACTCCTTGGCGGCGGAGAACGCCGCCAGCGCGCGGGTGCGCTGGATCATCTCCGGGTTGCTGGTCGCCTCGGCCATGTCCTGCGAGAGCGCGAGGAGCTCGTTGACCAGGCGGTGGTACGCGTCCACCGTCTGGGTCGAGTTCTGCGGGTCGTTGTAGGCGTCGCTGCGGATCTGGTTGAGCTTGTAGAGCTCGGCCACGACACCGACGAGGCTGTCGTGCACGCCGGAGAGCTGGCCCTTGGCCGTGGCGTCGTCGACCTGCTGGGTGCCTTCGAGGAAGTGCTTCTTCGCCACGTCCGTGGCGTCGCGCACGGACTTGACCTCGTAGTCGTTGGACAGGGCGCCGTGGGCCAGCGGACCGGCCGACTCGTCGCGCTCCTTCTGGAGGGCGGCGGCGAGCTCGGTGGCCTGCTTGGTCATCTCGGTCAGCAGGCGCATGTTGTCGAGCTGCTGGATGTTGTCCATCGACTCGTTGATGCGGAGCGCACCCAGCGAGGTCGCTGCGACCACGGGGAGTGCGAGCAGTGAGACGAGTCGCGTCGAGATGCGCCAGTTCCGCAGGGCTACACGCGAGCCGTGGCCCGGTGTGGCGCTCTGCGTGGCGTCGGTCGTGGTGGCGGGAGCCTTGGGCTTCGCGCCGGCGCGAGCGGAGTGTTCACCGCTGCCGCCGACCTCTGCCGGTCCCGGGTTCTGGGCGTGCTGGGGCGAGGAACCGCGGTCGGTCCCGCCGCGCGGCTCCGGCTCCGCCGAAGCGCTGCCATCCCTCTTGAAACGTCCCTGCACTAGCGTCGCAACCTCTGGACCAGGCGCCCCTCCGCTGGAACGGCGGGACGGTGTCGGCGTTGTACACGGACGCAGATGCGCCCTGTGTATGTGGTCGAAGTGACCGGCGCAGGCTCCCCCTTCCCGCCGCCACTCGGCGCTGAGTAGCGCCCCCGCGCGTCGGATCGTGAAATCCGTGGCGGTCCGAGGAATTCCAGCACAGCCCAGGATCTCCAACAAGGCCCGTGTACCAGGCTGTGACCTTCGTGACAGGATGTGAGTGACAGGTCACGAGGCGTGTAAAGGGTTCTCGTACATACCGGGCATAGGCCTACGAGCCATGGGCCCGCATACCCTGTCCCAGTCGCGATGATCAGGAGCGGAATGGTTGGTTCAGTGGCGTAATGTCCTTTTGGTCGGCCTGAGTTGGGGGCCTCGATTGACCGGTTTGCCCCTTGGTGAGTGAGGAAACTCACATGCCGATCATGGCCTCTTCACGCCATCGCCAGGGAAATGAATGTTTAGCCTGACGCTTTACAGGGATGGCGAATCCGACAACCCGCGCCTATGTGGGGCTCTTTGACCCCGACCGGCGCCCAGGACGACAAGGTCGAGCAAAACGGTGAAGACGACGATGATGTTCCGCAACATTGCCAATCCGCAGCGCACGACGCTGGCGCACCTCGAGGACGCCGAAGCCCTGCGTACGCCGGAGCGGCCGGAGCACGCGATCGTCCTCCCGCTCCAGACGGCCAACCCCCGCCGCACCGTCCTGATGGACGCCCCGGTCACGGTCTCCGCCGCGGAGTAACGCGGCGACCGGCCGGGGGCCGCTGCCCCGCGCGGCCCCGCCGGTCCTGCACGGCCGCGCCGCGTACGCGGGCCGGCCGGTCACGGCCGCCCCTCCCCGAGGGAGCCGTCACCCGCCCCCGGACCGGCGCCCCGCCGCTCACCGCCCCGGCGGATATACGCGAAGTCCGCAGCCCTTGCCGCGTTAGCCTGGAGCGTCAGACTCCAGCCAGCTCAGTGAGGGGCGCAAGGATCCCGTGCGCATCGCCAGATTCTCCATCGACGGCAACGTCGCTTTCGGCGCGGTCGAGGGCGACAGGCCGGACGAGCTCGTCCTCGACATCATCAAGGGCATCCCGTTCGCGGACTTCGAGCTCTCCGGTACGAAGGTCCCGCTGAACAAGGTCCGGCTGCTGCCGCCGGTGCTCCCGAACAAGGTCGTGGCCTTCGGCCGCAACTACGCGGAGCACGCCAAGGAGCTCGGCAACGAGGTGCCCGACGCCCCGTTCGCCTTCTTCAAGCCGTCGACCTCGGTGGTCGGCCCCGGCGACCCGATCCAGTACCCCTCCTTCTCCAGCGAACTGCACCACGAGGCGGAGCTCGCCGTCGTCATCGGCCGCATGTGCCGTGAGGTCCCGCGCGAGCGCGTGAAGGACGTCATCCTCGGCTACACCTGCGCCAACGACGTCACGGCCCGCGATGTGCAGAAGCGCGAGAAGCAGTGGGCCCGCGCCAAGGGCTTCGACAGCTCCTGCCCGCTCGGCCCCTGGGTGGAGACGGACCTCGACCCCGCCGACCTGACCATCCAGTGCACGGTCAACGGGCAGCAGCGCCAGCTCGGCCGCACCAGCGAGATGATCCACTCCATCGAGGACCTCGTCGTCAACATCACCGAGGCCATGACGCTGCTCCCCGGCGACGTGATCCTCACCGGAACCCCGGCTGGGGTCGGCCCCCTGAACGTCGGCGACGAGGTCGCCGTCACCATCGAAGGCATCGGCACTCTCACCAACAAGGTGATCAAGCGTGGCTAACGTCCGTGTACGTTTCTGTCCCTCCCCGACCGGCAACCCCCACGTCGGGCTGGTCCGCACCGCCCTGTTCAACTGGGCGTTCGCCCGGCACAACGAAGGCACCCTGGTCTTCCGCATCGAGGACACCGACGCGGCCCGCGACTCCGAGGAGTCGTACGACCAGCTCCTCGACTCGATGCGCTGGCTGGGCTTCGACTGGGACGAGGGCCCCGAGATCGGCGGCCCGCACGCGCCGTACCGCCAGTCTCAGCGCATGGACATCTACGCGGATGTCGCCGCCAAGCTCCTGGAGGCGGGCCACGCGTACCGCTGCTACTGCTCGACCGAGGAGCTGGACACCCGCCGCGACGCCGCCCGCGCCGCCGGCAAGCCCTCCGGCTACGACGGTCACTGCCGCGACCTGTCCGCCGAGCAGAAGGCCGCCTACGAGGCCGAGGGCCGCAAGCCCATCGTGCGCTTCCGGATGCCCGACGAGGCGATCACCTTCGACGACCTGGTCCGCGGCGAGATCACGTACCTCCCGGAGAACGTCCCGGACTACGGCATCGTCCGTGCCAACGGCGCCCCGCTGTACACGCTCGTCAACCCCGTCGACGACGCCCTGATGGAGATCACCCACGTCCTGCGCGGCGAGGACCTGCTCTCCTCCACCCCCCGGCAGGTCGCCCTCTACAAGGCGCTGACCGAGCTGGGCATCGCCAAGGAGACCCCGGCCTTCGGCCACCTCCCGTACGTGATGGGCGAGGGCAACAAGAAGCTCTCCAAGCGCGACCCGGAGTCCTCGCTCAACCTCTACCGGGAGCGCGGCTTCCTCCCCGAGGGCCTGCTGAACTACCTCTCCCTGCTCGGCTGGTCGCTCGCCGCCGACCGCGACATCTTCTCGATCGACGAGATGGTCGCCGCGTTCGACGTCACGGACGTGAACCCGAACCCGGCCCGCTTCGACCTGAAGAAGTGCGAGGCGATCAACGCCGACCACATCCGCATGCTCGACGTGAAGGACTTCACCGAGCGCTGCGCCCCGTGGCTGCGCGCCCCCTTCGCGCCCTGGGCGCCGGAGGACTTCGACGAGGCGAAGTGGCAGGCGATCGCCCCGCACGCCCAGTCGCGGATGAAGGTGCTCTCCGAGATCACGGACAACGTCGACTTCCTGTTCCTGCCGGAGCCGGCCGTCGACGAGGCGTCCTGGGCGAAGGCCATGAAGGAGGGCAGCGACGCGCTGCTCCGCACGGCCCGCGAGAGGCTGGAGGCGGCCGACTGGACCTCCCCGGAGTCCCTCAAGGAGGCCGTCCTGGCCGCCGGTGAGGAGCACGGCCTGAAGCTCGGCAAGGCCCAGGCCCCGGTCCGCGTCGCCGTCACCGGCCGCACGGTCGGCCTGCCGCTCTTCGAGTCCCTGGAGATCCTGGGCAAGGAGAGGACGCTGGCACGCGTCGACGCGGCGCTGGCGAAGCTGGCCGCGTAAGGCAGCACACGTGAGGGGCGGTGTCCGGACCGGACACCGCCCCTCACGCATGCGCGGACCGGCGCGGGTGGTGAGGGTCACCGGGACCGGCGCCGGGCGCGGTCGTCACGCGGGCCGGCGTCGAGTGCGGTCGCCAAGTGGCGGTCGTCACGCGGGTAGCGGTCGCCACACGGACCGGCGTCGGGTGGCGGTTGTCGCGCGGGTCGTCGCCAAGTGGCGGTCGTCACGCGGACCGGCGTCACGTGGTCGTCGTCACATGGACCGGTGTCGGCCGCGAGGGTCCGGTGGGGCGGCGCCGAGTGGCGGTCGTCACGGCGGGCGTTCCGTCCTCCCACTTTCGGGTGATCATCGCCGCCCGAGGGACAGCCGCCCGCCCCGGCGATACCGTCGGCGCATGAGCATCGACGCCGTGGTCTGGGACATCGACGACACGCTCTTCGACTACACGAGCGCCGACAGGGCGGGCATGCGGGACCATCTCGCGGCCGAGGGCCTGCTCGACGGCGGTACGACCGTCGAGCAGGCCCTCACGCGCTGGCGGGAGATCACCGACGCCCAGTGGGCGAGGTACGCGGCCGGGGAGACGGACTGGCAGGGCCAGCGGCGGGACCGCGTCCGGGTGTTCCTGGGGGAATCGCTCGGCGACACCGAGGCCGACGCGTGGTTCGACCGGTACGTCACGCACTACGAGGGCGCCTGGGCGCTGTTCCCGGACGTCCTGCCCGCCCTCGACGCGCTCGCCGCCGGCCACCGGCACGCGGTGCTGTCCAACTCCAGCCTCCTCGTGCAGGACCGCAAGCTGCGCGTCCTCGGTGTGCACGACCGCTTCGAGGCCATCCTGTGCGCCGCCGAGCTCGGCGTCTCCAAACCCGCCGCGGCCGCCTTCCACGCGGCCTGCGACGCCCTCGGGCTGCCGCCCCACCGCGTCGCCTACGTCGGGGACCATCCGGAGATCGACGGACGCGGCGCCGCCGACGCCGGTCTGCTCTCGGTATGGATCGACCGGGACGGAGCCCATGCCGCCGGCGCCGCCGGACGAAGGGGTCCGCACCGCATCGGATCGCTCGCCGAGTTGCCCGCGATCCTTGGCGCGGATACCCGTTTTGGAGCGGGGTCCACCTTCGGGTAATGTTCTTTCTGCGCCGCCGGGAGCGGGCCGAAAGGCCGGAGCCCGGAGACGTCAGCCGAAACAAGATCTTCGTACGGGATTGCGTTTCTGTGGCCTATGGTGTAATTGGCAACACTACGGTTTCTGGTACCGTCATTCTAGGTTCGAGTCCTGGTAGGCCAGCTCGCAGAGCTCATCTGCACCGCGGAGATCCAGATCCGCAAAGCCCCCGTTGTGTAGCGGCCTAGCACGCTGCCCTCTCACGGCAGTAGCGCCGGTTCGAATCCGGTCGGGGGTACAGATCCTTCCCAGGAAGGCAGTTCGGGTCGCACCCGCTGCCCTTCATGCAGGATCGCTAGGGCCCCCGTTGTGTAGCGGCCTAGCACGCTGCCCTCTCACGGCAGTAGCGCCGGTTCGAATCCGGTCGGGGGTACGGTCTAAACCACCATGGGCTATGGTGTAATTGGCAACACTACGGTTTCTGGTACCGTCATTCTAGGTTCGAGTCCTGGTAGCCCAGCTCCGGATCTGCGGAAACGCGAGATTCACGCCCCCGTTGTGTAGCGGCCTAGCACGCTGCCCTCTCACGGCAGTAGCGCCGGTTCGAATCCGGTCGGGGGTACACGGTCCGCAAGGGTCTCCACTTCGGTGGGGGCCCTTTCGGCGTTCGGAGATCAATCCTTCGGAGATCAACTCGCGGCATCTCGCCGTGCGTTGGATCACCCCGGAAACGAGGCGCGGGGTGCACCGGACCCGAGGGCCGGTACACCCCGCGTACGGGACGGTGTGCATTGGGGAGAGCCTGCCGCGGCGTTGAGGCCGGCCCTCCCGTCACACAGGAGCGGAGCGAAGGTCAGCCGGTGCGGCGCAGTGCCTCGGAGAGACGCCCGGCGGCGTCGATGACCGCCTGGGCGTGCATGCGGCCCGGGTGCCGGGTCAGGCGCTCGATCGGCCCGGAGACCGAGACGGCGGCCACGACGCGGTTAGAGGGGCCGCGGACCGGCGCGGAGACGGACGCCACGCCCGGCTCGCGCTCACCGATCGACTGGGCCCAGCCCCGGCGCCGAACCCCAGACAGCGCGGTCGCGGTGAAGCGGGCGCCCTGCAGACCGCGGTGCAGCCGCTCGGGCTCCTCCCAGGCCATCAGGATCTGGGCGGAGGAACCGGCCTTCATGGTGAGGGTGGAGCCCACCGGGACCGTGTCCCGCAGACCGGACAGCCGTTCGGCCGCGGCGACGCAGATGCGCATGTCGCCCTGGCGGCGGTAGAGCTGCGCGCTCTCGCCCGTGAGGTCCCTCAGGTGCGTGAGCACCGGGCCGGCCGTCGCGAGGAGGCGGTCCTCCCCTGCGGCCGCGGCCAGCTCCGCGAGCCGGGGGCCGAGTATGAAGCGACCCTGCATGTCGCGCGCCACCATGCGGTGGTGTTCAAGTGCCACGGCGAGGCGATGTGCCGTGGGTCGTGCCAGTCCGGTCGCCGCGACCAAGCCCGCGAGGGTGGCCGGACCGGACTCCAGGGCGCTCAGGACAAGGGCTGCCTTGTCCAGAACGCCGACGCCGCTACTGTTGTCCATGAAACGATACTCGCGTCTCACTCTGTGAAACGCAAGTTCAATTTCCGGTGGAACGCGCCACCCTTGTACACACAGCGGCCCGCGGACCAACGGGCCCGGCGGACGACGTCCGGCACGAGGGGTGCGGACGTCCACCGCCCCGGAAATCTCTAGTTGGGCCGGCGCCACACAAGCCGGCCGGAGGGAAAGCGATGGGTAGGACACTCGCGGAGAAGGTCTGGGACGACCACGTCGTCCGGCGCGCCGAGGGCGAGCCCGACCTCCTCTTCATCGATCTGCACCTGCTGCACGAGGTGACCAGCCCGCAGGCCTTCGACGGCCTGCGTCAGGCGGGCCGTCCGGTGCGGCGCCTCGACCTCACCATCGCGACCGAGGATCACAACACCCCGACCCTCGACATCGACAAGCCCATCGCGGACCCCGTCTCGCGTGTCCAGCTCGAGACGCTGCGCAAGAACGCCGCCGAGTTCGGCGTGCGGCTGCACTCGCTGGGCGACGTCGAGCAGGGCGTGGTGCACGTGGTGGGACCGCAGCTCGGTCTGACCCAGCCGGGCACCACGGTGGTCTGCGGCGACTCGCACACCTCCACGCACGGTGCCTTCGGCGCCCTGGCGTTCGGCATCGGCACCTCTCAGGTGGAGCACGTGCTGGCCACCCAGACGCTGCCGCTGGCCCGCCCCAAGACCATGGCCATCACCGTCGACGGCGATCTGCCCGACGGCGTCACCGCGAAGGACCTGATCCTGGCGATCATCGCCAAGATCGGTACGGGCGGCGGCCAGGGCTACATCCTGGAATACCGCGGCCCCGCCATCGAGAAGCTCTCGATGGAGGCCCGGATGACCATCTGCAACATGTCGATCGAGGCCGGCGCCCGCGCGGGCATGATCGCCCCCGACGAGACGACCTTCGACTACCTCAAGGGTCGCGCCCACGCTCCCGAGGGCGAGGACTGGGACGACGCCGTCGCGTACTGGAAGACGCTGAAGTCCGACGACGACGCCGAATTCGACACGGAGGTCGTCATCGACGCCGCCGCCCTGTCGCCGTTCGTCACCTGGGGCACCAACCCCGGCCAGGGAGCGCCGCTTTCGGCGAACGTCCCCGACCCGGCTTCGTACGAAGACGCTTCGGAGCGGCTGGCAGCCGAAAAGGCCCTGGAATACATGGGGTTGACCGCCGGGCAGCCGCTGCGCGACATCAAGGTCGACACCGTCTTCGTAGGTTCGTGCACCAACGGGCGTATCGAGGACCTGCGCGCGGCCGCCGAGATCGTCGGGGGCCGTAAAGTCGCCGACGGCGTACGGATGCTGGTCGTCCCCGGTTCCGCGCGGGTCGGGCTCCAGGCCGTCTCCGAGGGTCTGGACGTGGTCTTCAAGGAGGCCGGCGCCGAATGGCGGCACGCGGGCTGCTCGATGTGTCTGGGCATGAACCCCGACCAGCTCGCCCCCGGTGAGCGCTCCGCGTCCACCTCCAACCGCAACTTCGAGGGCAGGCAGGGCAAGGGCGGCCGGACGCACCTGGTCTCGCCGCAGGTCGCCGCGGCCTCGGCGGTCCTCGGCCACCTGGCCTCCCCGGCCGATCTGTCCGACGCCCCCGTGCCCGCTGGAGTCTGAGAGCCATGGAAGCATTCACCAAGCACACCGGCCGGGCCGTCCCGCTGCGCCGCGGCAACGTCGACACCGACCAGATCATCCCCGCCCACTGGCTCAAGAAGGTGACCAGGGACGGCTTCGAGGACGGTCTCTTCGAGGCCTGGCGCAAGGACGCCTCCTTCGTCCTCAACCAGCCCGAGCGCCAGGGCGCCACGGTTCTGGTCGCGGGCCCCGACTTCGGTACGGGCTCCTCCCGCGAGCACGCCGTCTGGGCGCTGCAGAACTACGGCTTCAAGACCGTGATCTCGTCCCGGTTCGCCGACATCTTCCGCGGTAACTCGCTCAAGAACGGCCTGCTCACGGTGGTTCTGGACCAGAAGATCGTGGAGGCGCTCCAGGAACTGTCGGAGCGGGACCCGCAGGCGGAGATCACGGTCGACCTGGAGGCCCGCGAGGTGCGCGCCGAGGGCGTCACCGCCGCCTTCGAGCTCGACGAGAACGCCCGCTGGCGGCTGCTGAACGGGCTGGACGACATCTCCATCACCCTCCAGAACGAGGGCGACATCGCGGCGTACGAGGCCAAGCGGCCCTCGCACAAGCCGAAGACGCTCCAGGTCTGACCCCCGGGCCGGGCCACGGCCCGGCCCGACTCATTTCAGCCACGCAACACCCCTCTGTACCCCCAATCGTGGACGGTTGGGGGTACAGCCATTTCCGCTCCCGGAGGGCCCCCGCAGGCCCCCACGAGGCCGGTCAACTCCCTTAGTTACAAGGCGGGTTGCCTGGGTAGTCGGGTACGTGGGCGACTTCCGGCCAAGGGGGTCAGGAGGCCTCCGGGGGGCGGCAGTTACCCCCTGCGCAGGCGACAACTCGCCCCAGATGGCACAATCTGTGCATGGAACGTGACGGCCAACTCGAGCTCTACACGGCGGTCGCGCACCAACTCAAGGAAGCGCACACAAGAGTGCGCGCACTGCAAGTCCCGGAGGGCGTACGGATGGCGCTGACCCGGAAGCTGCTGGTCATTACGGCCGCGGCCAAGCACGATCTCGCCGACGCGGCAAGGCGGCTGGAGCGGTTCACCACCGACCTCGACGAGGGCCGATTCCTCGAAGGGGATCACTGACGAACTGCGCTACGGCCCGAGTTCGTTGCGGCACAAGGGTGATTAGCCCGTTTCGTGTTTGATTTGCGGTATATATCTGCCTAACGTGCGAAAAAGCTTGAACGCATTCGTTCGGGCAATGTCTCCGAAGGGGAAGACGTGAACAAGGCGCAGCTCGTAGAAGCGATTGCCGACAAGGTCGGCGGGCGTCAGCAGGCCGCCGACGCGGTCGACGCGGTACTGGACGCCATCGTCCGTGCGGTTGTCGGCGGAGACCGGGTCTCGGTCACGGGCTTCGGTTCCTTCGAGAAGGTCGACCGTCCCGCCCGTTACGCCCGCAACCCTCAGACGGGTGAGCGTGTTCGGGTCAAGAAGACCTCCGTGCCGCGGTTCCGTGCCGGCCAGGGCTTCAAGGACCTGGTGAGCGGCTCGAAGAAGCTCCCGAAGAATGACGTCGCGGTCAAGAAGGCCCCGAAGGGCAGCCTCTCCGGCGGCGCTTCCGCGACGGTGAAGAAGGCCGCGGCCAAGAAGGCCACCACCGCCAAGAAGGCGGCGGCGAGCAGGGCCGTGGCGAAGAAGACCACGGCGAAGAAGACCACGGCCGCCGCGAAGAAGACCACGGCGAAGAAGACGACGGCGAAGACGGCCGCCGCCAAGAAGACGACGGCGAAGACGACCGCGGCCAAGAAGACCGCCGCCAAGAAGGCTCCGGCGAAGAAGGCCACGGCCAAGAAGGCCCCCGCCAAGAAGTCGACGGCTCGCAAGATCACCGCCAAGAAGGCCACCGCCCGCTAGAGACGGGTACAGGGCACCTCACGCGCCGGGCCGGGCTCCCCAGGGGAGCCCGGCCCGCGGCGTGTCCGGGAACGCCCGCCGGCACGGGGGTTCAGAACGTCTGCAGCGTGATCAGGGTGATCCGGAGCTCCGCGCCCTCGCCCTCGGTCTCGATCCGCACCCGCTGCCCCGGCCGCAGCAGCCGCAGCCCGCCGGCGTCGAACGCCGGACCGGCGAAGGGCACCGGTGTGCCGTCGTCGAGCAGCACCTGTCCGCTGCGGGTCTCGGGGTCGTACGTGTACGAGGTCGCCTGCATGGGGGCAGCCTACGGCTCGTCCGCCGGCGTCCGCCTACTGCCCGGGAATGAGCAGCCGTGCCGCCGCGGCCGCCGTGCGCGGTCCCACGCCGAGCGTCAGCGCCGCCCGCAGATCCTCCCGGGTGTCCACGTCCCGGCGTACGGAATCCACCGCGTCGAGACGGAGTTCCGCGGCCCCCGAGGCGCGGTGGCGGGCCCGGGAATCGCCGCCGAAACCGGGGAGCAATTCCCGGCCGGGGGATGCGGCCAGGAGTGTGGTGCCGATTGCAGCAGCATCGGCCAGAAAAGCGCGCGGGAATTCCCCCGCGGCGGTCAGTACCCGGGCCAATTCCGAAGGCCGCAGAGCGGGCAGATCGGCGTTCAGGGCCGCGACGGCGCTTTCGGGATCCCGGGCCCTTACGACACCCGCGCCGTGCGCCAGCGCCGCGTTGAGGCCCCCGCCCGGCTCGTCCGCGATGATCCGCGCGCCGAGCGCGGCCAGCTCCCTGCCGGCCACGACGTCGCCCGTGACGACCGCCACACCCCGCACGGCGGCGCAGGCCAGCGCCGCCGCCACGGTGTCCTGCGCGAACGCGAGGGCGAGGCCCGGGCGCAGTACGTCGGAGGCGGTGTCCGCGAGCCTGCTCTTGGCGCGCGCCAGGGGTTTGAGGGGTACGACCAAGGTCCACCGCACGAGCGCTCCACCCTCTCCAGTCACGCCTTATTGTGACCTGGTCACCCTGGCGGTCCGGGTGTCGGGGCGTACGGTGTTCTCGACAGACAGGCGGCCTGGAGCGACACTTGTGCGGCCCCCCAGGCTCTAGAGGAAGGTGTCCGCGTGCCCCGCCGCAGAATCGGCTTCTGGTACCGCTTCGCAGCGGTTCTCTGCAAACCGCCGCTCGTGGTTCTGATCAAGCGGGACTGGCGCGGGATGGAGAACATTCCGGCCGAGGGCGGATTTATCACCGCGGTGAACCACAATTCCCACGTGGACCCGTTCGCGTATGCGCACTACCAGTACAACACCGGGCGTGTTCCGCGCTTCCTGGCGAAGGCCGGGCTTTTCAAGAAGGGATTCGTCGGCGCCGCGATGCGCGGCACCGGACAGATTCCCGTCTACCGCGAGAGCACCGACGCCCTGAGCGCCTTCCGGGCCGCGATCGACGCCGTGGAACGCGGTGAGTGCGTCGCGTTCTACCCCGAGGGCACGCTCACCCGTGACCCCGACGGCTGGCCGATGACCGGCAAGACCGGTGCCGCGCGCGTCGCCCTGCAGACCAGGTGCCCGGTCATCCCGGTCGCCCAGTGGGGCGTCAACGAACTGCTGCCCCCGTACGCCAAGAAGCCCGACATCCTCCCGCGCAAGACCCACCACGTGCTCGCGGGCCCGCCGGTGGACCTCTCGCGCTACTACGACCGGGAGATGAACCCGGACCTCCTCAAGGAGGTCACCGAGGTCATCATGGCGGCCATCACCGCGCAGCTCGAGCTGATCCGCGGCGAGAAGGCGCCCGAGAACGTGTACGACCCGCGCGAGGTGCGCATCGCGCAGCGCCGCAAGGCCGTGACCAAGTCGAAGGCACAGCAGGAAGAAGGGCAGGGCACGTGAGCAAGCCGGTCAGGGCGGCCGTCTTCGGAACCGGATCGTGGGGTACGGCCTTCGGCATGGTGCTCGCCGACGCGGGGTGCGACGTCACCCTGTGGGCACGCCGTCCCGAACTCGCCGACGCGGTCAACTCCACGCGGATGAACCCGGACTACCTCCCGGGGATCGAACTCCCGGAGAACCTGCGGGCCACCGCCGACCCGGCCGAGGCCGCCCGCGGCGCCGAGTTCACCGTCCTCGCCGTCCCGTCCCAGACACTGCGCGGCAACCTCGCGGAATGGGTGCCGCTGCTCGCCCCCGACACCGTGCTCGTCTCGCTCATGAAGGGCGTCGAACTCGGCACCGTGAAGCGGATGAGCGAGGTCATCGAGGAGGTCGCCAAGGTCTCCGCGGACCGCGTGGCCGTGGTCACCGGACCCAACCTCGCCAAGGAGATCGCCCAGCGGATGCCCGCGGCGGCGGTTGTCGCCTGCCGCGACGAGGCGGTGGCCCGGCGCATCCAGACCGCCTCCCACACGCCGTACTTCCGCCCGTACACGAACACCGACGTGGTGGGCTGTGAACTCGGCGGAGCCGTCAAGAACGTGATCGGCCTCGCCGTCGGCATCGCGGACGGCATGGGCCTGGGCGACAACGCCAAGGGCTCGCTGATCACCCGCGGCCTGGCCGAGACCACCCGGCTCGGACTCGTCATGGGCGCGGACCCGATGACGTTCTCCGGCCTCGCGGGCCTCGGCGACCTCGCCGCGACCTGCTCCTCGCCGCTGTCCCGCAACCACACCTTCGGCATCAATCTCGGCCGGGGCATGACCCTCCAGGAGACCATCGCGGTCACCCGGCAGACCGCCGAGGGAGTCAAGTCCTGCGAGTCGGTGCTGGATCTGGCGCGCCGGCACGGCGTCGACATGCCGATCACGGAGACGGTCGTCAGCATCGTCCACGAGGGCAAGCCGCCGGTGGTCGCCCTCAAGGAGCTGATGGGGCGCAGCGCGAAGTCCGAACGCCGCTGAGCCGTCCCCGCCGAACCGCCAGGTGGGCGACGCTCCGCAACGGTGGGTACGACGCTGAGCAACAGCCGCCGTGGGGCGCTGACTCACCGTTGTACCACCGGGTACTCTCAACGCGATATGAGCACCGAGAACCTCCCCCAGAGCCCTGAGCAGGCGCCGCGCAAGCCGCGCGTGGCCGTCGTCTTCGGCGGCCGCAGCTCCGAACACGGGATCTCCGTGGTCACGGCCGGCGCCGTCCTGAGCGCCATCGACCGTACGAAGTACGACGTACTGCCGATCGGCATCACCCAGGACGGCCGTTGGGCGCTCACCGCGGACGAGCCGGAACGCATGGCGATCGTCGACCGCAAGCAGCCCAGCGTCGAGCAGCTCGCCGAGTCCGGTGAGGGCGGCGTGGTGCTCCCCGTCGACCCCGCCAACCGTGAAGTCGTCTACAACGAGCCCGGGTCGGTCCCCAAGGCGCTCGGTGAGGTCGACGTCGTCTTCCCCATGCTGCACGGCCCGTACGGCGAGGACGGCACCCTCCAGGGCCTCCTGGAGCTGTCCGGCGTCCCCTACGTCGGCTCGGGCGTCCTCGCCTCGGCCGTCGGCCAGGACAAGGACTACATGAAGCGGGTGTTCACCTCGTTCGGCCTGAAGGTGGGCCCGTACGTGGTGATCCGGCCGCGCGAGTGGCAGCAGGACGAGTCCGCCGCCCGCAAGAAGATCATCGACTTCGCGGGTGAGCACGGCTGGCCGCTCTTCGTGAAGCCCGCGCGCGCGGGTTCGTCGTTCGGCATCACGAAGGTCGACGACCTCTCGGGCCTCGACGAGGCCATCGCGGAGGCCCAGCGGCACGACCCGAAGATCATCGTGGAGGCGCTGCTGCGCGGCCGCGAGATCGAGTGTGGTGTCCTGGAGTTCGAGGACGGGCCGCGCGCCTCGGTCCCCGCGGAGATCCCGCCCGTGCAGTCGCATGCGTTCTACGACTTCGAGGCCAAGTACATCGACGCCGCCGATGGCATCGTGCCGGCGCCGCTCACCGAGGAGCAGACCGCCGAGGTCCGCCGGCTGGCCGTGGAGGCCTTCGACGCGGCCTCCTGCGAGGGCCTGGTCCGCGCGGACTTCTTCCTCACCGAGGACGGCGAGTTCGTCATCAACGAGATCAACACGATGCCCGGCTTCACGCCGATCTCCATGTACCCGCGGATGTGGCGGGAGACGGGCGTGGGCTACGCGGAGCTCGTCGACCGTCTGATCCAGGCGGCGCTGCGGCGGTCCACCGGACTGCGCTGAGCAGCCCGCGGGACCGGTACGTCAGTCGGCGATCCCCTCGGGGATCGCCTTCTTGACGGAGGCGGCCAGGTCGACGAGCGCGCCGGTGGCATCGGTGCCCTCGGGCACGGTGACCTGGACGTACGCCAGACGCGAAGCGGTGGTCAGGCGGGTCGTCCCGTCGTCCTGCCGCTCCATCAGCCAGTCGACGCCGTTCACACCGCCGGCGACCGCCTTCGGGTCGTCGCCGTTCGCCACCTTCGGGTCCGTCATCTTCACAGGCCGCTGGACACCGCAGCGCAGTATGATCGCCGGGCTTCCCCAGCCCGCGGTCAGCGCGGACCGGGGCTCCGGGTCCTCACGGCGCCTGCCGTCCACGGTCCGCGGCAGCGCCTTGTCCAGGTTCCGGCACAGCTCGGTGACCTTCGTGCCCGGGTTCGGAACCGCGACGGACGCGCTGTCGTCTGCTGAGGAGCAGCCCGCGATCGCGATCAGCGTCGCGAGAGCGGGCAGCCCGAGGGAAGCGGAGTGCCGGTGACGGAAGAAGTTCACCGGCCAAGGGTAGACGGGGGCTACAGGTGCACGACCGGACAGGTCAGGGTGCGGGTGATGCCGTCCACCTGCTGGACCCTGGCCACCACCATGCGACCGAGTTCGTCCACGGTGTCGGCCTGGGCGCGCACGATCACGTCGTACGGTCCTGTCACGTCCTCGGCCGTGATCACCCCCGGGATCTTGTTGATCGTCTCGGCGACGGTCGACGCTTTGCCGACCTCCGTCTGGATCAGGATGTACGCCTGTACCACGGAACCTCCAGGGCGGCCACGAGGATCATGTGGGGAAAAGGAACGCCACGGTATCGCGTTGCCGCTCGCCGCGGGGAGACCCGCGGTGACTGGGGCTCGCGCGCCGGGGTGGAGGGACTGCGCAAGTTGACGGTCAACTCGACCGTACCGAGTACTCAGACGGCTCGCGACCGGGCACGAGCAGCGACAGAGGGAGCACGACGATCATGAAGGGCACCGTGGGCGAGTTGGGGGAGTTCGGGCTCATCCGAGAGCTCACCTCGCGCCTCACCACCACCCCGGCGGTCCGGGTCGGCCCCGGCGACGACGCCGCGGTGGTGGCAGCGCCGGACCGCAGGGTCGTGGCGAGCACCGACATCCTCCTCGAAGGGCGTCACTTCCGCCGCGACTGGTCCACGGCGTACGACGTCGGCCGCAAGGCCGCCGCGCAGAACCTCGCGGACATCGCCGCGATGGGCGCCGTACCGACCGCGCTGCTGCTCGGTCTGGTCGTGCCCGCCGAACTCCCGGCCACCTGGCCCTCGGAGCTGATGGACGGGCTGCGCGACGAGTGCCAGGTCGCGGGCGCGGCCGTGGTCGGCGGGGATGTCGTACGGGGCGAGACCATCACCGTCGCGATCACCGCGCTCGGCGATCTGCGCAACCACGAGCCGGTCACCCGGGCCGGCGCGCAGCCCGGCGACGTCGTCGCCGTGACGGGCTGGCTGGGCTGGTCCGCGGCCGGGTTCGCGGTGCTCTCCCGGGGCTTCCGGTCGCCGCGCGCGTTCGTCGAGGCCCACCGCCGGCCCGAACCGCCCTACCACGCGGGTCCGGCCGCCGCCGGGCTCGGCGCGACGTCGATGACGGACGTCAGCGACGGACTGATCGCCGACCTCGGGCACATCGCCGAGGCGAGCAAGGTACGCATCGACATCCGCTCCGGGGACATCGACATCCCCTCGCAGATGAACGACATCGGCCAGGCTGTCGGGGTCGACCCCATCCAGTGGGTGCTCACCGGCGGCGAGGACCACGCGATCGTCGCCACCTTCCCGCCGGACGTGAAGCTGCCCGCGCGCTGGAAGGTGATCGGCGAGGTCCTCAACCCGTCGGCGCTGCCCCGGGTGACCGTGGACGGCGCTCCCTGGACGAGCAAGGGCGGCTGGGACCACTTCGGGGACATCGAGTCCTGACACCCCGCGCGGGGCCCGGATGACCGGGCCCCCCCCCGCCCGGGGGGCCGCCGCCCCCCCACCGCCAGGCGAATTTACACCTCAAAAAAACACACAAAAAAAACCAAAACATATTATC
>NZ_JBSFZS010000013.1:0-98003 GCF_053600395.1 Streptomyces sp. NPDC005070
GCGCGGCACACCGTCCATCGCTGTCCCCCTGCCGAACTGTCAGTACAACGAGGCCAGTTTGCCTTGTTCATGGCGGATGCGTCAGCCGTGCGAGGTGGGCTTCCTGGGCCGCAACATCCTTCCGCCGCAGCGGTGTTGACGTACCCCCCGACTCGTGACTGACTGTGCGTACTTCATGTACATCTGGTGAAACGACGACACCGTACGAGTGGAGGTGTGCCCTGCCGCCACTCCGCCGCTACCCGACCGTGGACGAACTCGGCGTCCGCGCCGCCGCGCTCGTCGCCCGGCGCCCCGACGAGGCCCGGCTGCGTCAGGTGGGCACCTCCCGGGCGGGCACCCCGCTGCTGCTCCTGTCCGTCGGACACGGCAGCCGTCAGGTCCTCGTCGTCGCCGGACCGCACGCCAACGAACCCGTCGGCGGCGCGACCGCCCTCAGGCTGGCCGAACGGGCCCTCGCCGACCCCCGTCTCACCGAGGGCGCGGACGCCACCTGGAACCTGCTGCTCTGTCTCGACCCCGACGGCTTGCGCCGCAACGAGGCCTGGCTCCAGGGCCCTTACGCGCTCGGCCACTACTTCCGGAACTTCTTCCGGCCCGGCTTCCTCGAACAGCCCGAATGGCTGCCCGACGGCGCGGACGGCGCCGCCCTGCCGGAGACCCGGGTCCTGCTCGCCCTCCAGGACGAGCTGAGGCCGTTCCTCCAGTGCTCCCTGCACGGCGTCGACGTCGGCGGTGCCTTCGTCGAGCTGACCCGCGACCTGCCGGGTCTCTCGCAGCGCGTCGCGCACAGCGCGGCCCGCCTCGGCATTCCGCGTGAACTCGGCCCCTACGACACCCTGTACTGGCCGGCGCTCGGCCCCGCCGTCTACCGCGTCCCGCCGCCGCGCGGGGGAGACCTGGCCGCCGCCATCACGGAGGCCGCGGTCGACTCCACCTGGTTCCACCCCCAGCCGCACGGCACGGTCACCGCGATCGTCGAGGCGCCCATGTGGGGCGTCGGCGCCGTCGAGGACCGGACGCGCCCCGCCGATCCCGACGCCGTGCTGCGCTCCGTCAGCCGCACACTGCGGCACGACACCGAGGTCCTGGAGGACATCCTGACCCGGGTGCGGCCCGGCCTCGGCGGCTCGCCCGAAGCGCCCCGGCTGCTCGCGCCCGTCGACGACTATTTACTGGTCGGCCCCGGACTCGCCGACTCCTGGGACCCCGACGTGCGCGACGCCGGGGGACGCGCCCTGCCCTCGCTCGACACCGCCCGGCTGACCGCCCTGCGCCTCGCCGGGCGGCGGGTCGCGCTGCGTACGGCCGGGCTGCTGCACCAGTTGGTCACCGCCTCCGGGCGGGACCCGGGCGAGGCGCTGCCCGAGCTCGACCGGCTGATCGACGCGTGGTGCGCCGACTACCGCGACGGCTGCGGAGCGCGCTGGATCCCGGTCGCGCGCCAGGTCGAGTACCAGGCGCGTGTCGTGCTCGCCGCGTTCGACCTCGCGGGGCGTCCCGGCGGCACGCGTTCCCGTTCGGGTGATTCCGGGTGGACGGCGCAGGCCACCGTGCCGATGCACCGGGAATGACGACAACCCTTCGGGCGATCCGCGCCGGCCTGCTGGTCCCGCTCGCGCTCCTCCTGGCGGGCGTGGCCCCCGCGGCCCACGCGACCCCGGGACACGGCCTGTCCGGCACCTGGCTCCGCCTCGCCGTCACGCGCGGCGACGCCCGCTCCGGCGACACCCGCGGCGTCCTGCTGCTCTGCGACCCGCCCCGGGGCCACGCCCACGCCGCCAGGGCCTGCCGGCAACTCGCCGCGGCCGCAGGCGACATCGGCCGCATCCCGCGCCGGACCGGCGCCATGTGCCCGATGCTCTACGCGCCGGTGACGGCGTCGGCGTACGGCGTGTGGGAGGGCCGCCGGGTCGACTACCGGCACGCGTTCTCCAACTCCTGTGTGATGGGGGCGGAGACGGGCGCCGTGTTCGACCTGTCGGTCTGAGTCAGGCGGCGCCCTCGCGTGCGTGGCGCGCGGCCGCCATCACCGTACGGGCCTGGTGCTCGACCTGGTTCTCCAGCGGCACCCAGCGCGCGCGGAAGCGCTCGGCGAAGGCGTCGCTCCAGCCGGCGACCAGCTCTTCGAGGTGGGGTGCCTCGCGGTCGCCGGCCTCCTGGAGGACGCGCAGCAGCATCGACGCGGCGCGCAGCGGGATCCGCCGGCCGAACGCGTCCACACTGCCCACGTACGCCATCGTCGTGTCCGCGGGGAGCGGCTGCGACCAGTCCGCGGCGAGCCCCGGCACCAGGTCCAGCGCCCACTTCGAGGCCCGCAGCAGGGGCCCGTCGGGCCCCCGGAGCCGGGGCAGGGCCCGCCCGAGCACCGCCTCCACCTGCCCCGCGTCCGTCACCAGCCGGTGGGCCAGGCGCCGCATCGCCGCCGCGGGCGCGGGGTGCGGCGCAGGGTCGTCCACCAGGTCGCTGGCCCACATCGGCACCTCCACGACGGCCGTCAGACCGCCGTACCGGTGGGCGTGGTACCAGGTGCTGTGCCGGGCGTCGTCCGGCATGCTCGGGTACGCCGTGTCCGAGCCCGGCGCCGGCATCACATGCACCCCCGGCCCGGAGGCGGGCCAGCCCGCGGCGTCCGAGGCGGCCGTCTCCACCGGGATGCGCAGCTCCGCGGCCGACTTGGCGAACGGCTCCGCGAGACCCGGGATGTCCTTGGTCAACTGCACCCAGCTACCGCCCAGATCGGTGCCGTGCAGTGTCACCTGGAGGTAGGGCCGCACCTCGTCGATGACCCGGGTCAGTGCCCGCGTCTCCGGCGGCAGCCGGTCGGGCGGCAGGACGGAGGGCGACCACTCCGGCTGCTCGGGTCCGGCCGGACGGAAGAACCCCAGGTGGTAGTCGAGGAGGGTCCGCGGCGCCGGGGTCACATGGAGGCTCGCCCCGTCCGGGTCCGCGCAGAGCAGGAAGTGCCAGGAGGTGTCCCGGCGCAACTCCCGCCGGTACAGCACACGTTCGGCCAGCGACAGCAGCGTCGAACCGCCCGTCGGTTCGTTGGCGTGGGCCCCCGCCACGACGAGCACCGCGTGCCGGGCATGGCCGACGGACAGCAGGTGGAGGGGCCTGCCCGCGCGGGAGGCGCCCACTTGCCTGAGGACGCAGAGATCGGGCCGGTGGGCCGCCAGCGCGCAGGCGGACGACACGATTTCGGTCACACTGGGGTAGCGCAACTCCGGCAGATGACTCACCCCCGACTTGTCCGCCCTGCGTCGCTTTTGGCAGTACTCCACGGTCTCGGAGAACTGTCAAGGACGCGTCGGCGCGGCCCGGAGGGAGCCCTGGTGGCATTTTCCGCTGGCAACGGGCAGCGGTAGGTGCGCGGGCTTCCCCGGCCGGAGCGGACCGCGTCCCGCAGGCCTGCGGGGAACCGGGGCGCGCGCCGTGGAAACGGGCGCCCGGGAGCAGACGGCCGGCGTACGCGCGCGCCACCGGCGGACGAGCCGGTTCGACGTACACGATTCACTCGTCCGGGTGTACGGGACCTGCGGTCCCGGGCGGGCGGTGGTCCACTCGGAACAACCGCGCGCGGGTCCGGCGCGCAGACCCGAGGTGGTGGCCCGCGGTGCTGTGTCCACACGGCCTTCCCGGCGAAGGCGCCCCGACGGCGACCCACACCGGCCCACCGGCCCCTGCGGGCGCGTCGGTCATCCCGTTCACTCCCGCCCCGTCCCGCCCCTCCGCCCCGTCCCGCCCCTCGCCGGACGGGCCGGACGGGCCGTGCGGGCCGTACACGCCGCCGTGCGGGCCCCCCGCTCGCGGGGGCGCCCCCGCGAGCCTGCTCGACCCGGGGACCGAGCGCGATCCCCACCCGCTCTACCGCACCCTGCGCGGAGACTTCCCCCTGGTCCACGACGAACCGTTCGGCGCCTGGCTGATCAGCCGGTACGCCGACGTGCGCGCCGCGCTCGCGGACCCGCGGCTCGCCGCGCCGGCACCCGGACCCGGGCCGGGCCACGGGGCGGACCGCACACACGGCGCGCACGGGGCCGCCGTGTCCGCGGCGCTGGGGGACCGGATGCCGGCCGGCCTCCGGGCGGGCGTCGAGCGCACCGCCCACGTCCTCGCCAGCCGCCTGGCCGGCCGCCAGGAGGCCGACCTCGTCACCGAGTTCTGCCAGTGGCTGCCCGTCGCCGCCGCCGTCACCGCGCTCGGACTGCCGTACGAGGACACCGCGCGCGTCCACGCCTGGTGCCGGACGGGACTCGACCACCTCGGGGGCCACGGTCCCGGACTCGACGCCTATCTGCGCCCCCATCTGGTCCGCCGCCGGGCCCGCCCCGGCGACGACCTGCTGTCCGCGCTGTGCGCCGCCCGCCCCGGCGGACGGCCGCTGCCGGACGAGACCGTGACCGGGCTCGCCGGGACCGTGCTGGGCGCGGCCGGCGGGACGACCGCGCGCGCCCTCGCGTCGTTCCTCGCCAACCTGCTCGACCACCCGGGCCGGCTCGACCTGATCCGCGCCCGCCCCGAACTGGCGGGCCCCGCCTGGGCCGAGTCGCTGCGCCGCGACCCCCCGGTGCAGATCGTGCCCCGCCGGGCGCTCGAACCGATCGGCCCGATACCCGAGGGCGCCACCGTGGCGTGTCTGCTCGGCGCCGCGGGCCGCGACCCGGCCCGGTTCGCCGACCCGGACCGCTACGACCTCTTCCGCGCCGACCCGGGCGGCCTCGCGTACGGCGCGGGACCGCACCACTGCCTCGGCGAGCCGCTGGCCCGGCTGACGGCCGAGGCCGGGCTGCGCGCCCTGCTGACCGTGCTGCCGGGCCTGCGCAGGGCGCCGGGGCCCCGGCCGCGCGCCGAGGGCCTGGTCAGCCGCTCTCCCCGTACCCTTCCGGTGTGTCCGCGCTGACGCGCTCCAGGAGGACGACGGGTGACCGCTCGAAGAGGTCCGCCACGCGCGCGTGCCCCGTGAACTCCCGCTCCGCGGAGCCGGAGGGGAGCACGTCGGCCCACCGCCCGCCGGGGAGCGCGAGAACGGTGTCCCGCCAGCCGCCGGCCTCGGCGAGCCCCAGCGACAGCCGGGTGACGGCCGTGATCACCTCTCCCGACCGCACGAACGCCACACAGTGCTCCGCCGCCGGCCCCTCGGCGCGCAGTGGCGCGTACGTCGCCGCGTCGCCGAAGACGTCGGGCCGCCGGGCGCGCAGCCGCAGCGCGGCGGCCGTGAGCGCCGGCTTCTCCGCGGACGGGTCGCGCGGCGCGAACGCCTCCCGGTTGTCCGGGTCCACCAGCGCCAGATACTCGTCCTCGGTGCCCTGGTACACGTCCGGCACCCCGGGCATCGTCAGATGGACCAGGGCGGCCCCCAGGACGTTCGCCCGCACATGCGGGCCCAGCGAGGCCCGCAGGGCGGCCACGTGCCGTCCAGGGGGCCCGCACGGCCCGTCCGCGACGAACGCCGTCACCGCGTCCTCGTACGCGGGATCACGCTCGGTCCAGGCGGTGCGCGTCCCGGCCTCCCTGATGTGCTTCAGCAGGGCGTCCCGGACCCGCTCCGTGTGGACCCCGGCCCCGCCCTCGCCGGTGGCCGGGCCGAGCCCGAACACCGTCTGCCACGCGGCCCACGCCACCTGCGGGTCGGGGCTCCCGAGCCCGTCACCGGTCACCTCGGCCAGGACCTCGGACCAGGCCTCCGGGCACTGGGTGAGGACGGCGACGGCCGCGCGCACGTCCGCGCTGCGCTTCGTGTCGTGGGTCGACAGGACGGTCCCGGTGGCGGGCCAGTCGCGCTGCACGCGCGCGCAGTAGGCGTGGAAGTCGTCCGGGGACACCGCGGGGCGGCCCGGGTCGCCGCCCACCTCGTTCGCCGACAGCAGCGGCACGTAGCGGTAGAACGCCGTGTCCTCCACCGACTTGGCCCGCAGCGCCGACGAGGTCTGCGCGAACCGGGCCCGGAACGCGGCCTCCCCGGGCCCGTCGCCGTCGCCGATCAGCAGATCCCGTACGACGTCCACGGCGTGCGCCTCCTCGGGCACCCGGAACGCCGACCCGGCCTCGGCGGCGGCCCGCTCCGTGATCACCAGGGACGCGTCCGTGGACGGGTAGGGCCGGTACACCTCCAGCCGGACAAGGAGCTCCCGCAGCGCGGCGCCCAGGGCCCAGGGGGCGTGGTCGCGGGCGGCGGGGTCGGGGGACGCGGCGCACAGCGCGCTCACCTCACGGGTGAGGCGTTCGACCTCCGCGGCCAGTTCGTGCGTGATCACCTTGTACGCCGCCCGGCGCGCGGTGCTCTCCCAGTGGCCGCCCCGGTCGGCCTGCGGGCCGGCGAAGCGCCGGTAGCGGCCGAGAAGCCGGCTCGCGCCCGCCTCGTCCGTGAAGAGGCCGTCGACGTGCCGCAGCGCGTCGTAGCCGGTGGTGCCCGCAACGGGCCACGCGGGCGGGAGCGGCTCGCCGTCCGCGAGGATCTTCTCGACCACCGTCCAGCGGCCGCCGGTCGCCTCGTGCAGCCGGCGCAGATAGGCGTCCGGGTCCGCCAGCCCGTCCGGGTGGTCGACGCGCAGACCGTCGATCACACCGTCCGCGACGAGCTCCAGGATCTTGGCGTGGGTCGCCGCGAACACCTCGGGGTCCTCGACGCGCACCCCGATGAGCTCCGAGATGCTGAAGAAGCGCCGGTAGTTGAGCTCGGTGCGGGCCAGCCGCCACCACGCGGGGCGGTACCACTGGGCGTCCAGGAGCCGGGGCATCGGCAGTTTCGCGGTGCCCTCGCGCAGCGGGAACACGTGGTCGTAGTAGCGCAGTATGTCGCCGTCGACCTTGAGCTCGCCGATCTCGGAACCGAGGCGGTCCCCGAGCACCGGCAGCAGCAGCCGGCCGTCCTGGGCGTCCCAGTCGATGTCGAACCAGCGGGCGTACGGCGACCCGGGGCCCTCGCGCAGCACCTCCCACAGGGCGTGGTTGTGGCGCGGTGCCATCGCCATGTGGTTCGGCACGATGTCCACGACGAGCCCGAGGCCGTGCTTCCGCGCGGTGCGTGCCAGGGAACGCAGCCCCTCCTCGCCGCCGAGTTCGGCCCGCACGCGCGCGTGGTCCACCACGTCATAGCCGTGTGTCGAACCGGGGACGGCCTCCAGGACGGGGGACAGGTGCAGGTGGGAGACGCCGAGCGAGGCCAGGTACGGCACGGCGGCCTCGGCGCGGCGGAACGGGAAATCCGGCTGGAGCTGGAGCCGGTAGGTGGCGGTCGGCACGAAGGGGACGACCGGGTTGGGGACGACCGAGTGCGCGATCGCCGGTTCGGGGCGCTCAGGTGTCATGCGGGTCTACGTACCCGCCCGGCCGGATTTCTGTCACGGACGCCCCCAGAAGGGCGCGCACGGACCCCCGTCCGAGGCCCACGCGCCTGCTCCTGGAGGGGATCCACGCACGTCTGCTCCTGAGAAGGAGCCGACGCGCGCGTGTTCCCGGAAATCGCGGTCCACGCGCGCGTGCTCCCGACACCAGGGGCCGGTCGTCCTAGGCGGGCCGCTGAAGCACCGTCATGCTCCGGTCGACCAGGGTCAGCCGGTCACCCGCCGTGACCTTGGCGCCCGTACCCGGGGCCACGCCCTCCGGGAGGGAGGTGTCGACGACGACCTGCCACTGGCGGCCGTGGTCGGCCGGTACGACGAATTCCAGGGCCTTGGGTGAGGCGTTGAACATCAGCAGGAAGGAGTCGTCGGCGATGCGCTCCCCGCGCGTGTCCGGCTCGGAGATCGCGTTGCCGTTGAGGAAGACGGACAGCGCCCGGGCCTGCGCGGAACCCCAGTCGCGCTGGGTCATCTCCTGGCCCTCAGGAGTGAACCAGGCGATGTCGGAGAGCTCGTCGTGGGTGCCCTGGACGGGCCGCCCGTGGAAGAAGCGCCGCCGCCGGAAGACGGGGTGGTCCCGGCGCAGCCACACCATCGCGCGCGTGAAGGCGAGAAGCTCGCTGTCCTCCTCCGGCCACGGCACCCAGGCGAGTTCGCTGTCCTGGCAGTAGGCGTTGTTGTTGCCGCCCTGGGAGCGCGCGAACTCGTCGCCGTGGCTGAGCATCGGCACGCCCTGGGAGAGCATCAGGGTGGCGATGAAGTTGCGCCGCTGCCTGCCCCGCAGCGCCAGTACGTCCGGGTCGTCCGTCTCGCCCTCGGCGCCGCAGTTCCAGGAGCGGTTGTGGCTCTCGCCGTCCCGGTTGTCCTCGCCGTTGGCCTGGTTGCGTTTGTTGTTGTACGACACGAGGTCGTTCAGGGTGAAGCCGTCGTGGCAGGTCACGAAGTTGATGGAGGCGAGCGGACGGCGTCCGTCGTCCTGGTAGAGGTCGGACGAGCCGGTCAGCCGTGACGCGAACTCGGCCAGCGTGCGCGGCTCCCCGCGCCACAGGTCCCGCACGGTGTCGCGGTACTTGCCGTTCCACTCCGTCCACAGGGGCGGGAAGTTGCCCACCTGGTAGCCGCCCTCGCCGACGTCCCAGGGCTCGGCGATCAGCTTCACCTGGGAGACCACCGGGTCCTGCTGGACGAGGTCGAAGAACGACGACAGCCGGTCCACCTCGTGGAACTGGCGCGCCAGCGTGGCCGCGAGGTCGAAGCGGAAGCCGTCCACGTGCATGTCGGTGACCCAGTAGCGCAGCGAGTCCATGATCAGTTGCAGGACGTGCGGCGAGCGCATCAGGAGCGAGTTGCCGGTGCCCGTGGTGTCCATGTAGTAGCGGGGGTCGTCCGCCAGCCGGTAGTACGAGGCGTTGTCGAGGCCCCTGAAGGAGAGCGTCGGGCCCAGGTGGTTGCCCTCGGCCGTGTGGTTGTAGACCACGTCGAGGATGACCTCGATGCCGGCCTCGTGCAGCGCCCGGACGGCCGACTTGAACTCCAGCACCTGCTGGCCCCGGTCGCCCCAGGAGGCGTACGCGTTGTGCGGGGCGAAGAAGCCGATCGTGTTGTAGCCCCAGTAGTTGCCGAGGCCCATGTCGGCCAGCCGGTGGTCGTTCACGAACTGGTGTACGGGCATCAGTTCCAGTGCCGTGACGCCCAGTTCCGTCAGGTGTCCGATGATCGCCGGATGCGCGAGGGCCGCGTACGTGCCGCGCAGCTCCTCCGGGAGGGCCGGATGCAGCATCGTCAGGCCCTTCACATGGGCCTCGTAGATCACCGTGTGGTGGTACTCCGTCCGGGGGCGCCGGTCGTCGCCCCAGTC
Source organism: Streptomyces sp. NPDC005070 (assembly GCF_053600395.1). NCBI lineage: Bacteria > Bacillati > Actinomycetota > Actinomycetes > Kitasatosporales > Streptomycetaceae > Streptomyces > Streptomyces sp. NPDC005070. Next base: position 9,202 of record NZ_JBSFZS010000013.1, read on the forward strand.
GAAGTACGGGTTGACCACGACCGAGGACATCGTGTGCGGAGCCGAGTCGAGGTCGTTGCGCCTGTCGGGTGACCCGAAGGGATATCCGTACACCTCCTCGCCCCAGTTCACGGAGCCGGCGATCGCACGCGCGTACGGGTCGAGCAGCAGCTTCGCGGAGTTGGCGCGCTGCCCGCGCTCGGGCGCGTACCGCCCGTGCACCCGGAAGCCGTACCGCTGTCCGGGCATGACGCCGGGCAGGTACGCGTGGCGCACGAACGCGTCGGTCTCCCGCAGTTCCACGGCCGTCTCCGAGCCGTCGTCGTGCAGAAGACACAGCTCAATACGGTCGGCGGCCTCCGAGAAGACCGCGAAATTGGTACCGGCGCCGTCGTACGTGGCACCGAGTGGATACGCCTCGCCAGGCCAGACCTGCATGGATATGACTCTTCCAGTAGTTCCGTGCCCCTGGGGGCGAGTCCGAGCCGAGTCTCCCCGAAAGTGATGGAACCTCACATGCCTTACATCCCTCTTACCCCGCGACCAGGCATATCTCGTATGCCGAACCAGTGGGACTCAAACGACTCCTGGAGATGTAGGGGGAGTAGGGGGAAATGTGCGCAAGATAGTGCACCGCCATCTGGGCAAGGTGGTGGCGGGTGCGGCCATCGCGGTGGCCGGCACGGCCGTGATGATCGGAATCACCCTTCCGGGGTCGGCGGGGGCCGACGAATCGGGCGGAACGAGCGGGAGCGGCGGGTCCGCGCAGCAGGCGGCGCAGGACGGGCAGGGCGGCGTCGTGCGGCCCGGCGTCGTCGAGCGGGCGCCGGCCGAGGGGGACAAGGGCAAGGGCCGTGACCCGCTGACCGACGACGAGATGCGGCGGGCCGAGCGGATCGCGGTGAACCGGCAGCTCTTCAACTCCAGCGAGAACGTCGAGGGCGCGCGCGGACCGCAGCGCATCGGAGTCGACCTCGCCGAGCCGGAGACGGCCGATCTGGACAACCCGAACGCGCCGCGCCGGGCCGACATCAGGTTCTACGACTACAAGGACGACACGCTCGTCACCAAGACGGTCGACCTCGACACCGAGAAGGTCGTGGAGACGGGCGTCCAGCACGGTGTGCAGCCGCCGATCAGCCGTGACGAGATGACCGAGGCCGCCAAGCTGCTGATCGCCGATCCGCTCGGCGCCGGCCTGAAGGCCGACTTCAAGGACGCCACCGACAAGGAACTCACCTCGCCCGACCAGCTCATGCTCAACAGCATGGTCTACCGCGCGACTCCCGGTGTCCGGCCGGCCGCCCTCGGCGTCTGCGGGGAGCACCGGTGCGTCCGGCTCTTCCCGAAGGTCAAGAACGGGCCCTGGATCGACAGCCGCGACCTGGTGATCGACCTGAGCGCCCGCAAGGTCGGCAGGCTCGGCTGAGCGCCGCCCTTCCGTCCTTCCCACCTTCACAGCTTTCCGCAAGGAGTCATGTCTTCATGCGCGTCAACAGAAACAGCCGTGCCCGCAGCCGGGCGGCCGTGGGCCTCTCGGCGCTCGCCCTCGCCGCCGGCGCGACGACGGCCGCGGGACCGGCCGTCGCCCAGCCCCGGTCCGCGCCCGCCCCGGCCGCCGACTGCAGCGCCGCGTACCGGATCGAACAGAAGCTCGCCACCGGCACCACCTGGCGGATGTGCTGGCACTACGAGAGCGAGGCCGGACTCGTCCTGGAGCACATCTCGTACCAGCCCCCCGGCGAGGCGGCCCCGATCAAGGTCCTGAGCACCGCCAAGCTCGCCCAGATCGACGTCCCCTACGACGACGGTTCGGTCGAGTACAGCGACTTGACCGGCGCCGGCTTCGGGCAGGGCCTGGTCGACATGGTCCCCGCCGAGTGCCCCGGCGGCTCCATCAAGACGGTCAAGGTCCCCGAGGCCTGGGACCCGCAGCACGCGAGCGTCAAGGGCCTGTGCACCACGACCCGTTCCCGCGGTCACGCCTACCGGATGGAGGCCGACACCGGGAACAAGGTCTTCCAGAAGCAGGGCAAGGACCTGCTGATCTACACCGTCAACAAGGTCGGCTGGTACGAGTACATCACCGAGTGGCGCTTCCAGGACGACGGCACCCTCAACATGAACGTCGGCGCCACCGGCAGCCTCTCGCCCGGTGACTACGACGCGGGCGACGGCCGCGGCTGGCCGCTCGGCAAGGGCGCCAAGGACTACGCCACGAGCCACAGCCACAACATCTTCTGGCGGCTCAACTTCGACCTGGACGGCTCGTCCAAGTCGAAGGTCGAGCAGTACGACTCGGTGGTCAGCCCGCCCGCTTCGGGCCAGGAGGCCCCCAGCAACAAGACCACGGTCACCAAGGTCGGCAAGGAACTCGCCGGCGACGCCAAGAACATGCGCTGGTGGCGTCTTGTCAGCAACTCCGGCAAGAACAAGGACAATCACGCACGCTCGTACGAGCTCGTCCCGGGCGCGACCACCAAGTACCTCGGCCGCGCCTTCACCAAGCACGACGTCTACTTCACCGAGTACAACAAGTGCGAGCAGTTCGCCAGCGACAACCTGCGCAACTGCGGTGCCGGGCACGGTAAATCCGTCGACAAGTGGGTCGACGGACAGACGCTCACCCACCCCGTGGTCTGGGTCAACGTGGGCTTCCACCACATCGCCCGCGACGAGGACCAGCAGCCGATGCCGGTCCACTGGCAGGGATTCTCCATCGCCCCGCGTGACGTCACCGCTATGAATCCGCTCACTCCGCCGGAGCTCGCGGACCAGAACGGGCATGTCGAACCTAGGTAGTTGGGAAACGACCTGTGCATCGGGCTGCACCGCTCGCCGCTCCCGGAGTACCCTTCCTTGATCGTTGATTGGGGCTTGCCCCTGGGGAGTGCTCGGGGGAGCGGAAGGCGGTGCGTGGGTGGGCTCGGGAGGGCTGGAGCTGCCTGCTGGTGACGAGGGTCACGAGGGGAACTCCACAGATGTCCCACCCGGCGCGGTGTCTCTGGCGCGGCCGATGGAAATGGGATCCATTGGACCGGAACTGGACTGGGGCGCCGATGCCTGGCGCGAGGTGCGTACGCGGGCCCAGCGGGCCGGGCGCGCCTATATCTGGCTGAACCTGGTCGAACAGCGGCTGCGCGCGGTCGTGGCCGCTGTTCTCCGGCCCATCTATGAACCCGTCCACGGGGACGACTGGGTGGTCGCCGCCGCGGGACCGGCCGGCCAGGAGTGGGTGCAGCGCGCCGTCGCCGTGCGCGAAGTCAGCCGCCGCAAGGGGTACTTGCTCGACCCGGCCGACGACAACGTGCTGAGTTTCCTCACGCTGCCCCAGTTGCGGGAGCTGATGGTGCAGCACTGGCCGTGTTTCGAGCCCTACTTCGACGAACGCCGGGACGTCGAACTCGCCCTGGACGAGCTGGAAGTGACCCGGAACGTCGTGTCACGCAACCGCGCTCTGTCCGAGGCCGTCCTGAACCAGGCCGAGCGGGCCGCAGCGAAACTCCTGGAGATCCTCGGCGCCGGGAGCGACGTGCCCTCCGCGCGCAGGCTGCCCGTGGACGCCGTCGAGGATCTCGTGGGCGACCGCTACGCGGACGTCGTCGGGGTGCACTCCGACCGGGTGCGGCTGCTGCGCCAGTTCCCCGCCGAGGACCTCTTCGGCGGCGCCCGTCGGCTCGACGCGGTCGGTATCGGACTGAACCTGCTGGTGCAGAACTTCTCCGGGCGCCGGCTGGTCCGGCTCGCCGAGGCCGGCTGCCGGACGCGGCTGCTGTTCCTGAACCCCGCGTCCAGCGCGGTCAAGCGGCGCGAGCGCGAACTGGGCCTCAAGCGCGGCGAGTTGAGCCGGTCGGTCGAGATGAACATCCTGCACATGCGGCGGGTGCGGTCGAGGCTGCGCGACCCGGACGCCTTCGAGATCCAGGTCTACGACGAGACGCCCCGCTTCACCGCGTACCTCGTGGACGGGGACGGCTCGGACGGCATCGCGGTCGTGCAGTCCTATCTGCGCCGGACGCGGGGCATGGAGGCGCCGGTCCTGGTGCTGCGCGGCGGGAGCCGCCTGCTCAAACCCGATCAAATCGGCGAAGAGGGGCTTTTCCCCACCTATCGCGAAGAGTTCGAGATGGCTTGGGCGGATTCACGGCCTGTGTCCTGAAAAGGCCGTTCCTCGTGGCCGGTAGAACGCTGTCCCCGGATTGTCAGTGGCTCATGGGATCGTGGGGACCACTGGGGGAAAGCACCACGAAGAAGGGGGGCCGCCCATGGGCTGGCACCGGGAGCTGCTGATCGGCTTCGACCTGGAGACGACCGGGACCGATCCGCGTGCGTCGCGCATCGTCACGGGTGCCGTGATAGAGGTCAAGGACGGAGAGCCGCTGGGCCGCCGCGAATGGCTGGCCGATCCGGGCGTGGAGATCCCGGCCGACGCCGTGGCGGTGCACGGGATCACGAACGAGCGCGCGACCGCCGAGGGCCGTCCGTCCGACGAGGTCGCCGACGCCATCGCGGGTGTCCTCGTCACCTACTGGCGCACCGGCGTCCCGGTCGTCGCGTACAACGCGGCCTTCGACCTCACCCTGCTCTCCGCCGAGCTGCGGCGGTACGGACTGCCCTCGCTGCGCGAGCGGCTCGGCGGCATCGACCCGGCTCCCGTCATCGACCCGTACACGATCGACCGCTCCGTGGACCGCTACCGCCGGGGCAAGCGCAACTTGGAGGCGGTCTGCACCGAGTACGGGGTGGTCCTGGACTCCGCCCACGACGCCTCGGCCGACGCCCTCGCCGCCGCCCGGCTCGCCTGCGCGATAGCCGGCCGCCACCCCAAGGTCGCGGCCCTCGGACCGGTCGAGCTGCACGGCCGCCAGATCGAGTGGTACGCGGACTGGGCGGCCGACTTCCAGTCCTTCCTGCGCCGCAAGGGCGAGACGGACGCGGTCGTCGACGGGACCTGGCCCCTGCGGGACCTGGCGGACGAACACGTCTGACCCGAACCGGGGGCCCTGGGCGCGAGTACCTCGCGCGGCCCCGGACGGACACCCCGGCGGCAGGTCAGAACGGGTACCAGCGCACCGTCTCGTCGCCGTCCCGCAGTGATGCAACCCGGCGTTCGAACTCGGCCAGCGCCTTGGGGTTCGTCGGCGCGTGCTGGGCGACCCAGGCGCAGCTCGCGGTCTCGCGGGCACCCCGGAGCACCGAGCAGCCCTCCCACGCCCGCACGTCCCAGCCGTACGCCGCGGTGAAGGAGTCGTAGGCCTCGGCGGGAAGCCCGTAACGGTCGCGGGACAGGGCCATGACCACCAGATCGTGCTCACGCAGATCCGCGGAGAAGGTCTCCAGGTCGACCAGGACCGGGCCGTCCGGGCCGACGTGGACGTTGCGGGGCAGCGCGTCGCCGTGGATCGGGCCCGGCGGGAGGCGCGGGGCGAGCGCGGCGGCCGCCGCGGCGAAGCCGTCGCGCCGCTCCCGCAGATACGCCGCGTCCGCGGGGGCGATCGCCTCGCCCGCCAGCCGCAGCCAGCGCTCCACGCCGCCGAGGAGTTCCCGGAGCGGCAGGGAGAAGGAAGGGGAGGGCAGCGCGTGCACCACGCGCAGCAGCTCCGCCAGATCGCGGGGCTCGGCGGGGCGGACGGCGTCGGGCAGCCGGTGCCACACCGTCACGGGGTGTCCGTCGACCAGCAGTGCCTCCGGCTCGGCGGCCCGCACCGCGGGGACGCCCGACTCGGCGAGCCACGCGGCGACCGCCAGCTCCCGGCGCGCCCGGTCGTGGAGTTCGGCGTCGCGCCCCACCTTGACGACCAGATCACCGGCGCCGAACACCGCGTTCTCGCCGAGGGCGAGGAGCGACGCGTCCCGCGCCGGACCCGGCAGCACCTTCGCCGCGGCCAGCACGTCCCGCGCCCGTGCCTCGTCCATCGCTCGCCTCCGTGTCCTCGCGTACAACGGCTCCGGGGTGCGTGCCGTCCGCCGGTCAGTCTCCCATTCCCGCAGGCCGGAACGGCGAAGGGCCTGTCGGCCCCTCCGGAAGGAGGAGACCGACAGGCCCTGGGCGGGTGAGCGCGTTCCGGCGACCGGGCGTCGCGGCGAACGTTGCCTGTCGCGGCACTAGACCCCGGCCCGTTCGCCCTGGGGCAGTACCGGCTGCGCGACGGCCTCGGGGGCCTCGTCGTGGGTGAGGTCGGGCATCCGGTTCAGCCACTTCGGCAGGTACCAGTTGCGCTCGCCGAGCAGCGCCATCACCGCGGGGAGCAGGACACCCCGGATGATCGTCGCGTCGATGAGCACAGCGGCCGCCAGGCCCACACCCATCTGCTTCATGGACTGCATGGACAGCGTCCCGAAGATCGCGAAGACGGCGACCATGATGACGGCGGCGCTGGTGACGACCCCCGCCGTGGTGACCACCCCGTGCCGGATCGCGTCCTTGGTGCTGCGACCCCGCAGCCGTGCCTCACGGATCCGGGAGACCACGAACACGTGGTAGTCCATCGAGAGCCCGAAGAGGATCACGAAGAGGAACAGCGGCAGCCAGGCGACGATGGCGCCCACACCCGCCGCGCCCACCAGTGAGGCGCCCCAGCCGTGCTGGAAGACCGCGACGAGGATGCCGTAGGCGGCCGCCACCGAGAGGAGGTTGAGCACGATCGAGGTGACCGCGATCGTCAGCGAGCGGAAGGAGAGCAGCATCAGGACGAAGGCGAACACGACCACGAAGGCGAACACCGGGGTCACCGAGCCGACGAGCTGGTCGTTGAAGTCGTGCGATCCGGCGACCTGACCGGTGATGGGCGCCTGGAGACCGTCGACCTTGCCGAGCGTCCGCGGGCGCACCTCGTCACGCAGCAGCTCCAGGCTCTTCTCCGCCTTGTCCTGGTCGGAGCCGCCGACAAGCGGAACGAAGACGAAGGCGACGTTGTCCTCGGCGCGCACCTTGACGTCGACCGGGCCGCGCGAGGCACCCGAACTCACGGCCGCCGCACGGAAGTCGGCGAGCGCGGCCTTCACATCGGCGGCGTTGATGTCCCGCGCCTTGACGACCACCTCGGCCGGCTCGGAGCCGCCGGGGAAGGCCTCGTTGACCCGGTTGTAGGTGCCGACGATCGCCAGCGAGTTGCCGAACTCCTTGTCCAGGGTGAGCTGTTGGGTCTTCATGCCGAGCGCGGGAGCGGCGACGGCGAGCAGCGCGCCCGTCGCCACGACCAGGGAGACGGCGGGCTTGGCGAGCACCACGCGCAGGACGGCACCCCAGAACCGGCTGCCCTCTTCGGCCGGACGGTGGTCGTTCCGGGCGGCGGAGCGCCGCTTGGCCCGGCGCAGGAACGGAAGGCGGCCCTTCTCGACGCGGTCGCCGAGCAGGGAGAGCAGCGCGGGCAGCACGGTCACCGAGCCGACCATGGCGACCGCGACGACCATCAGGGAGGCCAGGCCCATCGCCTCGAACTCGGCGAGCCCGGTGAACAGCATGCCCGCCATCGCCACGCACACGGTGACGCCGGAGACGATGATGGCGCGACCACTGGTGGCGGCGGCGATCCGCAGGGCCGTACCGGCGTCACGGCCCGCCTCGCGCTCCTCGCGCTCACGCCGCAGATAGAACAGGCAGTAGTCGACGCCGACGGCCAGACCCACCAGCAGCATCACGGAGTTGGCCGTGTCGCTCATCGGCATCAGATGGCTGACGATGCCCATCAGACCCATCGTCGCCATGATGGCGGTGACCGCGAGCGCCACCGGAAGCAGTGCCGCCACCAGCGCGCCGAACGCGATCAGCAGGATGCCCAGCGCCACCGGGACGGCGGAGAGTTCGGCCTTCTGGAAGTCGTCGCCGAACGCCTCGTCGTACTGCTTCATCATGCTCGCGGCGCCGATCTCCTCGATCCGCAGCCCGGAGTGGTCCTTCTGCACGCCCTTGACGGCGTCCAGCACGGGCTCGACGCGATCGCCCGCCGTCTCCGAGTCGCCGCGCATGTCGAACTGGACGAGCGCGCTGCGCCCGTCCTTCGAGATCGACTTCGTGTCGTACGGCGAGGTCACGTCGCTGACCTTGCCGGTGGCGCCGACCGCGTCGACGACCGCGGAAACGGCGCTCCTGAACTCGGCGTCGGTGGCCTTGGTGCCCGCGTCCTTCGCCTGGATCAGAACCGTCTCACTGGCCGGCTCCTCGATGCCCGCATCCTCGATGATCTTGGCCGCGGTGTGGGTCTCGCCCTTGAGCTGGTCGCTCTCCTTGACGTCGACGCGGCCCGCCGCGGAGCCGAGGCCCATCGCCAGGACGACGAACAGCACCCAGATTCCGACGGCCGCCCATCGGTGGCGGGCGCTCCAGCCGCCTGCTCGCGCGGCGACGCCGCGCACCCGTGTGTCTGCGTTCCCCATGACGGGCCTGCCCCCTTGCGTACGGTGACAGCCCCCTGCCGCCACCTTTCGTATCGAAGGTATGGGCCCGATAAGCCTGTCTCCTCGTACTGTCCGGTGAACCGTCGGACCTCCCGCTCCTCCCCGCGGACCCCGAGGTCTCCGCACTGGGGAGGACGGAAGCCCCTTACACGTAACGGCACTTCTCGGGGATGCCGCTCAGGGACCGGCCCCGCTCCCCGGCGGCCGGCGGACGGCCCCGAGGGGTACGGCCGTCGCGCCCACCCCATGGGGCGCGGCGCCCGGCCTATGGTGTGCGGATGACGACGACGTACGCGGCGCTCTTGCGCGGCATCAACGTGGGCGGCGCGAAGAAGGTGCCGATGGCCGAGCTGCGCACCCTGATGGAAGGGCTCGGGTACGGCGACGTCCGCACCTATCTCCAGAGCGGGAACGCCGCGTTCAGCAGCGACGGCGGGGACGAGGAGTCCCTCGCCGAGGAGCTCTCGGGGGCCATCGAGAAGCACTTCGGCTTCGGCGTCGGCGTACTCGTCCGCGAGCACGCCTATCTGCGGGCGGTCAGGGAGGCCTGCCCGTTCCCGGCCGCCGAGCTGGAGGCCAAGCAGCTCCACGTCACCTACTTCTCGCACCCCGTCGACGCCGAGCGCTTCGCCTCCGTCGAACCCGAGGCCTTCCTCCCCGAGGAGTTCCGCCTCGGCGACCGTGTCCTCTACCTCTACGCGCCCGACGGCCTCGGCCGTTCCAAGCTGGCGGAGGCCCTGGCCAAGCCCAGACTGCTCAAGGGCGTCCTCGCCACCACGCGGAACTGGAACACCGTCGTCAAACTGGAGGAGCTGACCGGTGCTTGAGCGCAATCCCGCCGTCGAGGCCGCCATCGAGGGCGAACTGCGCCTGCTCGACCCGGCGGTCCGCCGCTCGGCCGACCTCGTCGCCGCGCTGCTGCACCCCGACTTCTACGAGTTCGGCGCGTCCGGTCGCATCTGGGACCGCGCCTCGATCGTCGCGCTGCTGGCCGCCGGGACGGAGGACGGCAGCCGCACCACGACCTCACGGGTGAAGGGGGTTCAGCTCGCCTACGACCTGGTCCACCTGACCTTCGACACCGACAACAACGGCCGTCGCGCACACCGGAGTTCGCTGTGGCGGCTGTTCGGGAACGACTGGCTCCTCTACTTCCACCAGGGCACCCCGTTCGGCCCCGGCGAGGCCGGCGCGTTCGTTCCGGGGACGAGCTGATCCCGGGAATTGGCCCAGGATTTCCGTACGGGATTGGGCCGGGATTCCATGCCACCGGGTGACTAGCCTCGACGGTATGACGACCACATCGCCCACCCGGGTCGACTTCTGGTTCGACCCCGCCTGCCCCTTCGCCTGGATCACCTCGCGCTGGATCCTGGAGGTCGAACGGAGCCGCCCGCTCGATCTCCGCTTCCACGCCATGAGCCTGTATCTGCACAACATCGGCAACGAACTGCCCGACTGGTACCGGGACCTGGTGGACAGGTCCATCGGTCCGGTACGCGTGGCGGTGGCCACGGCCGAGCGGCACGGTGAGAAGGTGCTCCGCGATCTCTACACCGCTCTCGGCACCCGCATCCACCAGAGCGGCATGAAGGACTTCGACGCGGTGACCGCAGAGGCGCTCGCCGAGCTCGGACTTCCGGCCACGCTCGCCGACGCCGCCCACGACCCCTCGTACGACGAGGCGGTGCGCCGCAGCCACGACGCCGGTACCGAGGCGGACACCGGTACCTATGTGGGAACCCCCACTCTCCACGTCGACGGAACGGTGTGGTTCGGTCCCGTGCTCCGGGCCGTCCCGCGCGGTGAGAAGGCCGCCGAGCTCTTCGACAGCTTCCGTGTCCTCGCCGCCCACCCCGACTTCTTCGAGCTCAAGCGGACCCGCACCGGAGGACTCTCCTTCGACTGACCCGGCTCCCCCTCCGGACCGGAACCCGGAACCCGGGCCGGAGAAGGAGGGGTCAGGCGCCGACCGCGGCCAGCGACGGCATCCGCGCCTCGTCGTAGCGCTCCAGCAGGACCCGCGCGACCTCCGGCGCGGGACCGAGCACGTCGGCGAGCACGTCCGCCCCGGCGGCGCCCCGGGCGATGCGGTCCGGCAGGAAGCCGGGCGCCAGGACGTACGGCGCGACGGCCACGCGCTCGCAGCCGAGGGCGCGCAGCTCACGGACGGCGTCCTCGGTGCGGGGCAGGGATGCGGAGGCGAACGCGGGCCGCACGGCGCACCAACCGGTGTGCCGCCACTCCCGCGCGATTTCTGCGATCACCGCGATCGCCTCCGGGTCGGTGGATCCCGCCGAGGCCAGGACGACCCCGGTCCGGGACTTGTCGGCCGGCGTCAGCCCGGCCTCGTACAGCCGGCGTTCGAGCGCGGCCGTCAGCAGCGGGGACGGGCCCAGCACCTCCGCCTGCCGGATCCGCAGCCGCGACGGTGCCTGGCGCAGCACCGCCGGGATGTCCGACTTGGCGTGGAAGGCGCGGGTCAGCAGCAGGGGCAGCGCCACCACATCGCGGATCCCCTCGGCCGCCAGGGAGTTCAGCACGCCTTGTACGGAGGGGATGTTGAAGTCGAGGAACGCGGTCTCCACGCGCAGGCCCGGGCGCTGGGCGCGCACCCTTCGCACCAGGGCGTGCACCGTCGCGGCGTGCCGCGGATCGCGGCTGCCGTGGGCGATGACGACGAGGACGGGACGCTCGGGCCTGCTCATGACGGGGTCAGCCCTTCACCAGGAGTCCGCGGCTGCGCAGCACCCACCGCTCCACCGGGCTGAAGACGATCAGGTCGATGGCGATGCCGACGAACAGGATGAGGAAGATGGCGAGGAAGACCATCGGCATGGAGCTGGCGTTGCGGCCGTTCTCCAGCAGTTGGCCGAGGCCCACGCCGAGGTCGGGGGAGGAGGCGATGATCTCCGCGGCCATCAGGGAGCGCCAGGAGAACGCCCAGCCCTGCTTCAGACCGGCCAGATAGCCCGGCAGCGCGGCCGGCATCACGATGTGCCAGGTCCCGCGCAGACCCGTCGCGCCCATCGTGCGGCCCGCCCGCAGGAACAGCGGCGGCACCTGGTCCACGCCCGACACCAGGCCGTTGGCGATCGAGGGGACCGCGCCGAGCAGGATCACCGCGTACATCATCGAGTTGTTGAGCCCCAGCCAGATCACGGCCGGCGGCACCCAGGCCACCGACGGCAGGGACTGCAGGCCCGACAGGATCGGCCCGATCGCCGCGCGCACGAACTTCACGCGGGCCACGATCAGGCCCAGCGGCGTCCCGATCACCAGGGCGAACAGGAAGCCGAGCAGACCGCGCGAGACGCTGGTCCAGATGTAGTCGAGCAGCGTGCCCTGGAGCCAGGCGTTCTGGACCTCGCTCCAGACGTCGGACGGCGAGGGGAGCTTGGTCGGGTCGTCGACGATCTTGAAGGTGATCAGTGCCTGCCAGGCCGCCAGAACGATCACGAACGCGACCAGCGGCGGCAGCACCTTCTCCCGGAACGTCGTGCCGAAGGAGCGGCCGCCGGCGACGGAGGACTCCAGCGCGTCGAGGCCCGCCTCCAGCCCGCCCAGGCCGTCGCCGTCCTTGACGGCCGCGTCGGACTTCGTCTCAGTGCTGGCCATGACGGCGGATCTCCCCACGCAGTTCTTCGGTGATCTCGATGGACAGTTCCGCCACGGGCGCGTCCTCGATGCGGCGCGGCTGCGGGATGTCCACCGTCCATTCGCGGGCGACGCGCCCGGGACGGGAGGACAGCAGGACCACGCGCTGGGCGAGCCGCACGGCCTCGCGGACGTTGTGCGTCACGAAGAGGACGGACAGTCCCGTCTCCCGCCAGATCCGCGTGAGTTCGTCGTGCAGCACGTCGCGGGTGATGGCGTCCAGCGCCGCGAACGGCTCGTCCATCAGCAGGATCTGGCTGTCCTGGGCGAGCGCCCGGGCGAGCGCCACGCGCTGGCGCATACCGCCGGACAGCTCGTGCACCCGCTTGCCGTACGCGCCCTTCAGCCGGACGAGTCCGAGCAGTTCCTCGGTCCGCTCGCGCCGCTCGGCCTTCGGAACTCCCCGCAGTTTCAGGGCGAGTTCGATGTTCTTGCCCGCGGTCAGCCACGGGAAGAGGGCGTGCTCCTGGAACATCAGAGCCGGACGCCCGTTGGTCGTGATGGTGCCGGCCGAGGGCTTGTCCAGCCCCGCGACCAGGTTCAGCAGTGTGGACTTGCCGCACCCCGAGGCCCCCAGGAGGGTGACGAACTCACCCGGCGCGACATCGAGGGTGATGTCGTCGAGGACGAGCTGGGGACCCGCGGGTCCGGCGAAGGACTTCGAGACGTGCTCGATGCGGGCGGCGTACTCCGTCGTGTCGGCGCCGTGGGCGGCCTTGGCGAGCGTCGTTGCCATGGTCGTCACCTCCTGGGAACTCATCGGGATCCGGACTTACTTGACGCCGAGACCGGCGTCGTCGACCTTGCTCTCGCCCGCGGCGGCGAGGACCTTGTTCAGGAGCGTCAGGTCATAGATGCCGGTCAGGTTCGGCTTGTCCAGGAGCCCGGCCTTGACGGCGTGGTCCGCCTCGGCGTTGAGCGTGGAGGCCAGCGGGTCGTTGGTGATCTGGATGGACTTCCAGGCCGGGTCGAGGACGTTCGCCGGCAGCGCCTTGCCCGAGTCGGCCTCGAGCTGCTTGTTCGCCGAGGCCTTCGCCTCGTCCGGGTTGGCGTTGATCCACTTGTTGGTCTCGACGGAGCCCTTCAGGACCGCCTCGACGACCTTCGGGTGCTCCTTGAGGAACTTCTGCGACACGATGATGTTCGTGATCACGAACTTCTTGTCGGGCCACAGGTCCGACTCGTCGAGCAGCACCTTGCCGCCCTCGGCGACCAGCTTGGACGCGGTCGGCTCCGGCACCCAGGCGCCGTCGATGGAACCGGACTTGTAGGCGTCCGGGGTGATCTTGTTGTCGGTGCGGACGACCGACACATCACCCTTGCCGCTCTGGGCGTCGACCTTCCAGCCCTGCTCCGCGGCCCAGTTGAGGAACGCGACGTCCTGCGTGTTGCCGAGCTGCGGCGTCGCGATCTTCTTGCCCTTGACGTCCTTCAGGGACTTGATCTTCTTGGGGTTCACCACGAGCTTGACGCCGCCCGAGGCCGAACCGCCGATGATCCTGAGGCTCTTGCCCTCGGACTTGGTGAAGCCGTTGATGGACGGCGACGGGCCGATCCAGCCGATGTCGATGGAGCCCGAGTTGAGCGCCTCGATCTCGGAGGGCCCGGCGTTGAAGATCTGGTACTTCGCCTGGGTGGCGCCGAGCTCCTTCTGGAAGATGCCCTTCTGGTTGCCGACCAGCGCGGTGGCGTGCGTCAGGTTGCCGAAGTAGCCGATCTTCACGGAGTCGAGTCCGTCGATCTTCTTCGAACCGGCGGCGACCTTGGCCGCGGCGTTGTCGTCCTTCGCGTCGGAGCCGTAGCTGCAGGCGGCGATGGCGAGGAGGGGCAGAGCGGTGACGAGGGCTATACCGCGGCCGAGCAGCTTGGTGCGCGTGGAGCGGATGGCAGACACGGGAGGTGTTCCTCTCGGTGGCCCGGCGGTCACGCCTTTCTCAGGTCGTGGCCGGGAGGTCGGCAGGTCTTCGTCGTAACCGGGATGGGGGCACCACCCTGTTCGAGCGAAGTCGAGAACTTGGGGGACGGTGGGGGGACGGGGCGCGCAGGCAGTGCGCGTACGTCATCGCGCACATCGCGCCACTCCGCCCTGCCCGCTGCCGAGGGCGCCGCTGCCGACGCGGCCGCCCTCCTTCGCGAACGTGGAGTAGATGTCGATGGGATTCATGTCAGAAGTCCCAGCCGTCGTCGTCGGACTCGTCCTTGACCGGCTGCGGCGCGGCGAAGGACTCGCCGACCATGCCCGCGGTCAGCGTCGTGCCGTCGGCCGGGTCGATCAGGATGAACGCGCCGGTGCGCCGGGAGTCGGCGTACGCATCGAGCGGGAGCGGCTCCGCGGTGCGGATCTTGACGCGGCCGATGTCGTTGGCGACCAGCCGGCCCGGGTGCGGGTGCAGCGAGAGGTCGTCCAGGGTCAGGCGGGAGGGGATGTCCTTGACGATCGCCTTGACCGTGCGGGTGCCGTGCTTGAGGAGCACGCGGTGGCCGACGGCCAGCGGTTCGTCGGCGACGTGGCAGACGGTCGCCTCGACGTCCTGGGTGGTCGCGGGCGCGTCCTTGCTCGGCACGAGCAGATCGCCGCGCGAGACGTCGACGTCGTCGGCCAGCAGGACGGTCACCGACTGGGTCGTCCACGCCGCGTCGACCGGCTTGCCGAGCAGGTCGATGCCGGAGATCGTCGTCGTCCGTCCCGAGGGCAGGACGGTCACCTGCTCGCCGACGCGGAAGGTTCCGGCGGCGATCTGGCCCGCGTAGCCGCGGTAGTCGGGGTGCTCGGCGGTCTGCGGACGGATCACGTACTGCACGGGCAGCCGCGCGTGGCAGTGCGCCAGGTCGTGACTGACCGGCACCGTCTCCAGGTGTTCGAGGACGGTCGGGCCGCCGTACCAGTCCATGTTCGCGGACGGTTCCACCACGTTGTCGCCGGCGAGCGCGGAGATCGGGATCGCGGTGATCTCGGGGACGCCCAGTTCGGAGGCGTACGCCGTGAACTCCTCGGCGATCGCGGCGAACACGGACTCCTCGTAGCCGACGAGGTCCATCTTGTTGACGGCGAGCACCACGTGCGGAACGCGCAGCAACGCGGCGACGGCGGCGTGCCGGCGGGTCTGCTCGATGACGCCGTTGCGGGCGTCGACGAGCACGACGGCGAGGTCGGCGGTGGAGGCGCCGGTGACCATGTTCCGGGTGTACTGCACATGGCCGGGGGTGTCGGCGAGGATGAAACGGCGGCGCGCGGTGGCGAAGTAGCGGTAGGCGACGTCGATGGTGATGCCCTGCTCGCGCTCGGCCCGCAGGCCGTCGGTGAGCAGCGCGAGGTCGGGGGTGTCCTGTCCGCGGTTGCGGGAGGCGTGCTCGACGGCCTCCAGCTGGTCGGTGAGGATCGACTTCGAGTCGTGCAGCAGCCGTCCGACGAGGGTGGACTTGCCGTCGTCGACGGAGCCCGCGGTCGCGAAGCGCAGCAGGGTGGTCGCCGAGAGCTGTTCGACCGACAGGGGCTCGGTGGGTTCGGTGGTGCTGGTCATGTCTAGAAGTACCCCTCGCGCTTGCGGTCTTCCATCGCGGCCTCGGACATCTTGTCGTCGGCGCGGGTCGCGCCGCGCTCGGTGAGCCGGGACGCGGCGATCTCGTTGATGACGGCGTCCAGCGTCGTCGCGTCGGAGTCGACGGCGCCGGTGCAGGACATGTCACCCACCGTGCGGTAGCGGACGAGCCGCTTCTCGACCGTCTCGCCGTCCTTGGGGCCGCCCCACTCGCCGGCGGTCAGCCACATGTTCGACCGCTGGAAGACCTCGCGTTCGTGGGCGAAGTAGATCTCGGGCAGTTCGATGCCCTCGCGGGCGATGTACTGCCACACGTCGAGCTCGGTCCAGTTGGAGAGCGGGAACACGCGGACGTGCTCGCCGGGCGCGTGGCGGCCGTTGTAGAGGTTCCACAGCTCCGGGCGCTGGCGGCGCGGGTCCCACTGCGAGAACTCGTCGCGCAGCGAGAACACCCGCTCCTTGGCGCGGGCCTTCTCCTCGTCACGCCGTCCGCCGCCGAACACGGCGTCGAAGCGCTCCGACTGGATCTTCTCCGTCAGCGGCAGGGTCTGCAGCGGGTTGCGGGTGCCGTCCGGGCGCTCGCGCAGCACACCGCGGTCGATGTAGTCCTGCACCGAGGCCACGTGCAGCCGCAGGCCATGGCGTGCCACGGCCCGGTCGCGGTAGTCCAGGACCTCGGGGAAGTTGTGCCCGGTGTCCACGTGCAGCAGCGTGAAGGGGACCGCCGCCGGGGCGAACGCCTTCAGCGCCAGATGCAGCATGACGATGGAGTCCTTGCCGCCGGAGAAGAGGATCACCGGCCGCTCGAACTCACCCGCCACCTCACGGAAGATGTGGACGGCCTCCGACTCCAGGGCGTCCAGGTGCGACAGCGCGTACGGGCTGCTCTCGGTCTCCTCGGAGACGCTGGCGACGGTCGTCATGCGAGACCCTTCTCGGTGAGCAGCGCGTGCAGCGCGGCGGCGGACTCCTGCACGGTCTGGGTGTGCGACTCGATGCGCAGATCGGGCGACTCGGGCGCCTCGTAGGGGTCGTCGACCCCGGTGAGCCCCGTCAGTTCCCCCGCGGCCTGCTTGGCGTAGAGGCCCTTCACATCGCGTACGGAGCACACCTCGACCGGGGTCGCCACGTGCACCTCCAGGTACGCCGTCCCGTTCTCCTTGTGACGCCCGCGCACCGCCTCGCGGCTGTCGGCGTAGGGCGCGATGACCGGGACGAGCGCTGTCACGCCGTTGCGGGCGAGCAGTTCGGCGAGGAAGCCGATGCGCTGCACGTTGGTGTGCCGGTCCTCGCGGCTGAAGCCGAGGCCCGCCGAGATGAACTCACGGATCTCGTCGCCGTCGAGCACCTCGACGCGGTGGCCCTCCTCGCGCAGCCGGCCGGCCAGCTCGTAGGCGATGGTGGTCTTGCCGGCACTCGGCAGACCCGTGAGCCAGACGGTGGCTCCGCTCGTCACTTCCCGCTCCTGAGAAATCGTGGGACCCGCGCCGGGCGCGGTGTTCGTCGTGGTCGTCATCCGTGCAGTCCGCACTCGGTCTTCGCGCGGCCCGCCCAGCGGCCGGCGCGCGCGTCCTCGCCCTCCAGCACCCGGCGGGTGCACGGGGCGCAGCCGACGGAGGCGTAACCGTCCATCAGCAACGGGTTGGTCAGGACGCCGTGTTCGGCGACGTACGCGTCCACGTCGTCCTGCGTCCAGCGGGCGATCGGCGAGACCTTCACCTTGCGGCGCTTCTCGTCCCAGCCGACGACCGGGGTGTTCGCCCGGGTCGGGGACTCGTCACGGCGCAGCCCGGTCGCCCAGGCCCGGTAGTCGGTCAGGCCCTCCTCCAGCGGCTGGACCTTGCGGAGCGCGCAGCACAGGTCCGGGTCGCGGTCGTGCAGCCTCGGCCCGTACTCGGCGTCCTGCTCGGCGACACTTCGACGCGGGGTCAGCGTGATGACACGGACGTCCATCACCGCCTCGACCGCGTCCCGCGTGCCGATCGTCTCCGGGAAGTGATAGCCCGTGTCGAGGAACACCACGTCCACACCCGGCCGGGCACGCGAGGCGAGATGAGCGACCACCGCGTCCTCCATCGAGGAGGTCACACAGAACGTCCCGCCGAAGGTGTCCGCGGCCCAGCGCAGGATCTCCAGGGCGGACGCGTCCTCCAGGTCGCGTCCGGCCTGCTCGGCCAGGGTCCTCAAGTCGTCGTCCGTGCGCTCTTGCTGAGTGACCGTCATGACTCCACCCCTCCACGCTCTTCCCGCTGAACGCCCCGGGACAGCAGTCCCAGGAACTTGAGCTGGAAGGCTCGGTTGCACGCCGCGCATTCCCACGCGCCGTGGCCCTGTTCGCTGGGTCGCAGGTCCTCGTCTCCGCAGTAGGGGCAGTAGAAAGGTGCCGCGCGCTCGCTCACGACAGCGCCTCCTCGGAGGCACGCGCGGCCCAGGTGGCGAAGCGCTCGTCGTCCTCGCGCTCCGCCTGGAAACGCTTGAGGACACGCTCGATGTAGTCGGGCAGTTCGTCCGAGGTGACCTTCAGGCCGCGGACCTTGCGGCCGAACCCGGCCTCGAGGCCGAGCGCGCCGCCCAGGTGCACCTGGAATCCCTCGACCTGCGCACCGTTCTCGTCCAGGACCAACTGGCCCTTGAGACCGATGTCCGCGACCTGGATGCGGGCGCAGGCGTTGGGGCAGCCGTTGATGTTGATGGTGATGGGTTCTTCGAACTCGGGGATGCGGCGCTCGAGTTCGTCGATCAGGGAAGCACCGCGCGCCTTGGTCTCGACGATGGCGAGCTTGCAGAACTCGATGCCGGTGCAGGCCATCGTGCCGCGCCGGAACGGCGAGGGCTTCACGGTCAGGTCGAGCGCCTCCAGGCCCTCGACGAGCGAGTCGATACGCGTCTCGTCCACGTCGAGCACGATCATCTTCTGCTCGACGGTGGTGCGCAGCCGGCCGGAGCCGTGTGCCTCGGCGAGCTCGGCGATCTTCGTCAGGGTGGCGCCGTCGATGCGGCCGACGCGCGGGGCGAAGCCGACGTAGTAGAGGCCGTCCTGCTGCCGGTGCACTCCGACGTGGTCGCGCCAGCGGGCGACCGGCTGGTCGGGGGCGGGGCCGTCGACCAGCTTGCGCTGCAGGTACTCGTCCTCCAGGACCTGGCGGAACTTCTCGACGCCCCAGTCGGCGACCAGGAACTTCAGGCGGGCACGGTTGCGCAGCCGCCGGTAGCCGTAGTCCCGGAAGATCGAGATGACGCCTTCGTAGACGTCCGCGACCTCGTCGAGCGGGACCCAGGCGTCGAGGCGCTGGCCGATCTTCGGGTTGGTGGAGAGACCGCCGCCGACCCACAGGTCGAAGCCGGGGCCGTGCTCCGGGTGGTTCACGCCGACGAAGGCGATGTCGTTGATCTCGTGCGCCACGTCGAGCAGCGGCGAGCCGGAGATCGCGGACTTGAACTTGCGCGGCAGGTTGGAGAAGTCCTTGTTGCCGATGATCCGGCGCTGGATCTCCTCGACGGCCGGGGTGCCGTCGATGATCTCGTCCTCGGCGATACCGGCGACGGGCGAGCCGAGGATGACGCGGGGCGTGTCACCGCAGGCCTCGGTCGTGGACAGGCCAACGGCCTCCAGGCGGTTCCAGATCTCCGGAACGTCCTCGATGCGGATCCAGTGGTACTGCACGTTCTGGCGGTCGGTGAGATCGGCCGTGCCGCGCGCGAACTCCTGCGAGATCTCGCCGATGACACGGAGCTGTTCGGTGGTCAGCCGGCCGCCGTCGATCCGCACGCGCAGCATGAAGAACTCGTCGTCCAGCTCCTCCGGCTCCAGGATCGCGGTCTTGCCGCCGTCGATCCCGGGCTTGCGCTGGGTGTAGAGACCCCACCAGCGCATCCGGCCGCGCAGGTCGTTGGGGTCGATCGAGTCGAATCCCCGCTTCGAGTAGATCGTCTCAATGCGTGTCCGCACATTGAGACCGTCGTCGTCCTTCTTGAACTGCTCGTTGCCGTTGAGCGGGGTGAAGTGACCTACGGCCCACTGGCCCTCACCGCGGTGACGGCTCACCTTGCGGCGGGGCGCGACGGTTGGTTCCTGCGGGGTGGCGGCCATGGTTGTTTCGTCCTTCGAGACTGCGGGGCAGGTTTGATCTGCGGCTCTGACCTGCGCATACGGGTGCATACGGAAGAATGGGCGCAGCACTGCGCAAGGGTCGCAAAAAGAGGGGGGTCGGCGTTGCTGGGCTGATCAGCTCGCCGGACAGATGGCGCTGGACATGCGGCCGAGGTCGACGTGCCGCCGACTCACCAAGGCAATTCCAGTTCCAGACATGACGGAAGCGTGTCACGGGGATCTCCGGGCAGTCCACCGTCATCCAAAATGTGGACACCCTTGTCCCGAATTCCGAGACAAGGGTGTTGGCGATCACATGACCGGCCCTCCGTCGGCGGCGCGAGGAGGGGCCAGAGCCGTGGTCACCACGGCACAAAGCGGGTCAGACGGGGTACGCGCCGGGCCACGGACCCGGTGTGACGGCCCCCGCCTCCTGTTCGACCTTGGTGTCGAAGAGCCGGAAGCCGCGGCGCAGGTAGTTGTCCATCGCGTGCTCGCCGTCCTTGCTGCACGTGTGCAGCCAGACGCGCTTCGTCCCGGCCAGCCCGGGCCAGCGGTCGGCCAGGTCCCAGGCGCGCGCGGCCCCGTACGAGAGGAGGTGGCCCCCGATCCGGCGGCCGCGGAACGCGGGGACGAGCCCGAAGTAGACGATCTCCACGACCCCGTCGTCCTGGGCCTCCAGCTCGACGTAGCCCGCCGGGGTCCCCCGGTCGTAGGCGACCCAGGTCTCCGTGCCCGGCCTGTCGAGGACCTCCTGCCACCGCGCGTACGTCCACGCGAGCCGGTCCGTCCAGAGGATGTCCCCGCCCACCGAGGCGTACAGGAAGCGGCTGAACTCGGGCGAGGGGACCTCGGCGCGGACGATCCGCAGATCCCCGTCCGGCGCGCTCGAGGGGAGCAGGTCGGCCGGGGCCGTCTGCTCCAGGGACCAGGTGGTCACGCTGATGTCGCTCATGTCCGCCAGGGAATCACGGAGGCGGCCGCCCTTCCAAAGGGGTCCACGAACCGGCTCGCGGGGCGGGGGCGCGCCGAGACGGCCGGGACCGGCCCGCGTCCGGGCGGCCCCTCCCGGGCGGCCCCGCTAGTCGAGCGAGCCGTCCACCGACGACAGCGGCACCGCGTACAGCACCCTTTGGTCCGCCGCGTCGGACAGGCTCCACAGCTCGCCGGTCCGCTGCCAGTAGGAGAGCGACCCGGTACCGAGGCCCCAGCAGGCGTGCGACTGGTCCGCGGTGCACGTGGCCGCGTCGGCGCCGTCTCCGCTCTGGCGCCACAGGGACGTGTGTCCGGTGCTGCTGTCGGACGGCCGCCCGATGTACCACTGGGCCTCGTGGGCGCCCCGGGACCGGTGCGCGAGGGCGCCGGAGATCCCGGAGCCCTTGGTCGTCCAGGCCTCGGCCGCGTTGACATGCCCCTGGGCGTCGGCGAGCAGTCCGGTGCGGTAGGCGGCGGTGCTGAACGCGTACCGCCAGACGCGGGTGCGCTCCGGGCGGTCGCTCGCGGCCTCCGTCGCGACCAGGCTGTCGGGAGTGGTCGTACGGTCCAGGGAGAGCGAGCCGATACAGGGGACCGCGTGGTCGCGGCCGCGCGTGCACGAGCCGCCCTCCAGGTCGTACGAGCCGATCGCGGGGAGGACGTAGCGGTAGCCGGCGGCCGAGTAGCCGTGGCCCGTCCGGCCCACGGCGCCGCTGTCCGCGTCGGCGCGCAGCAGCCGGTGCAGGTCGAAGACGAGCAGACCGTCGCCGTGGTCCGCGGTGACGATCAGTTTGTCCTGATACCAGACCATGCCGCCCAGGCCGGTGCGGACCGCCGTGAAGTCCTTGCCGCCGGCCCGCGGGGCGACCAGCAGGACCCAGCGGTAGCGGAGGGCGTCCGGGTCCGTCGCGTCGACGACGGCGATCCGGGCGAGTCCCTCGTCCCGGTCCGGTGCGGCCGCGCGGCCGTCGCGGTGGGTCCAGCCGGCCAGGATCACCTGATGGGTGCCCCACGCGCCGTCGTCGTCGGCGTCACCGGACGTGGTCACGGAACGCGGCCGCCAGCCCGGGTTCCGCGCGTCGGCGTCGTCCCAGCAGTACGCGCGGGTGGCCGTCGGCTCCACGGGGAGCGCGGCCCGCTCGTCGGCCGTGCAGTCGCCGGTGTTGCGCATCGAGTGGTCGGCGTCGCGCAGGACTCCGTCGACACCCACGTTGCCGCCCATGGTGCCGCTGAGCGTGTCGAGTGATTCCCGGGAGGTGAGGTTCTCGTGGAGGCGGAGCTGCGTGGCGGAGCCGGTGCGCAGTGCGGTGAGGCCGCCCGGACTGTTGGCGCCGGTGGCCTGCGAGGTGCTGATCAGGGTGGCGGCCGCGGTGAGCGCGAGCGCGGTTCCGGCAAGGGTGGCGCGCAGCGCCTGTCCCCTTCTTCGACGACGGTGCCTGCCGCGCTGCTTCATGCGTCCTCCCGGATAGGCCAACTGCCTCCCCCGCCGAGGGCGTTGACGGAGAGACGCGTGGGGTGGCCTGTGGAGTGGATGCTACGGCAGTGACCCCCGGGCCAGGACAAAGACCGCGGAAGACGCCCCCGAAATACGCTCGGTTCACCCCTGTTCGTCCTCATGACGGCGCCGGTTCGGCCGTCGCGCGCGCTCCGAGCACCGCGGGCGCGGTCGAGTGCGGCAGCAGGTCCCGGGGGTCGTCCGGCAGCAGGACCTCGACCTCCACCTCCTCCCGGAAGCGGTACGGGCGGTGGTCGAGGAGCCCGATGAGCCGGCGGCGTACGCGGGACAGTTCGGCGCGGACCGTGACCGTGCGGGTGGGATCACCGAAGAGGTCGACCGCGAGCTGGGCGGCGCTGCGTCCCTGCCGGTGCACGGCGAGGACGTAGAGGAGTTCCGCGTGGCGCGGGCTCAGATCCTGGGCCCAACTGCCCGCCGTGCCCGCGACGGTGATGTGCGGGCGGCGGGGTTCGCCGAGGTCGAGGACCACCCGCCCGGCGCTCCCGAGGTCGCCGGCACCGGTGACGCGCAACAGCCAGCCGCCGGGCATGGGCTCGGCGACACACGTTCCGAGGGAGGGCAGCCAGACGTGGCCCGCGCCGAAGGAGTCGGGCAGCGGGACCCGGTCCACGGGCGGCATGCCGGTGACGGCGGCGAGCCAGCCGTGGGTGTCGACCACGAGCGCGGGACCGTCGAGCCGGCACAGCAGGGGCGCGGCCACCGCGCGCAGCCGCTCGATGGCGGTCAGATGCGCGGTGCGCAGTTCGCTTTCGGCCAGTCTGGACACGGTGTCGACCAGGGCCAGGGTGGCGGGATGAAAGGTGCTGTCCGGGCCGCTCACGTCGATGATCCCGAGGAGCCGTCCGTCGCGCGGGTCGTGGACGGGCGCGGCGGCGCACGTCCAGTCGTGCAGGGTGCGCACGAAGTGCTCGGCCGAGTGCACCTGGACGGGGGCGTCCGCCGACAGGGCGGTTCCGATGGCGTTGGTGCCGGTGGTGTCCTCGCTCCAGGCGGCGCCTTCCTCCAGGCAGATGGTGTCGGCCCGGCGCAGCACGCTCGTGTTCCCCTCGCGCCACAGCACCCGGCCCTCGGGGTCGGTGACCACCATGATCTGCAGGGAGGCGTCGGCGACCGTCCCGAGGCCGCCGTGCAGGGTCGGCATCACAGCGGCGAGCGCGGTGGATGTCCGCCGGTGTTCGAGTTCTTCGGGATGCAGCAGGATGCTGTCCGTTCCCTGTTCGGGATTGACGCCGAAACGTTTCGCTCTTTGCCAGGACCGGCCGATCACCGGACGCGGGGCGAACGTGCCCCGCTCGCCCTTGACCGACGCCGCCCAGGTCTGCTGGAGGTGCCCCGCCGTTTCGGACGCGTCGGACGGTGCGAAACGGGTTGGGTTGAACGATGTGGTCTTCACAGAGCACTCCCGAAACCAGGACCTCGTACGGGCCGCGACACCGCCGTCATCCCACATCGTGCCTGCTCTCGGCCGGGTTTGCGGGGCCTTCGCACAAGGTGCACAAAGGAATGCAACGGTCTGCAACTCTCGCCAACGGTCACAAGGTTCCTCGAAACTGACAGCGATGCCGCCCGTGCGGTGTCCGAGCTCCTGAACGGGGCGAGCGGCGGGGGTGGTGCCGTGTCGGCGCAGCACCACCCCCGCGTCAGCGCCTCCCCGCCTCCCTCAGGCCACCGGCCGGGCCCGCTCCACCACCGTGGCCAGATCCAGACTGTGCGGCAGCGTCCCGAACCCCGTGCCCCAGTCGCCGCCCAGGCGCGAGGCGCAGAACAGGTCGGCGACCTCCGGGGGCGCGTACCGGACGAGCAGCGAACCCTGGAGCACCAGTGCGATGCGCTCGACCAGCCGGCGGGCACGGGCCTCGATGCCGTCCAGGTCGGCGAGTTCGGTCAGCAGGTCCTTGATGGCCCCGTCGAGCCGGTGGTCGGCGCCGCGGGCCCGGCCCACCTCCCGCAGATACGCGTCCAGGGCGCCCGGCTCCCGCCGCAGAGCGCGCAGGACGTCCAGCGCCTGCACATTGCCGGCGCCCTCCCAGATGGAGTTGAGAGGAGACTCCCGCAACAGTCGCGGCATGCCCGACTCCTCGACGTAGCCGTTGCCGCCCAGGCACTCCAGCGCCTCCACCGCGACCGGCGTACACCGCTTGGTCACCCAGTACTTGGCGGCGGGCACCGCGAGCCGCAGGAACGCCCGCTCCTGCTCGCTCCCGTCGTCGTACGCCGCCGCGAGCCGCATCGCCAGCGTCGTCGCCGCCTCCGACTCCAGCGCCATGTCGGCGAGGACGTTGCGCATCAGCGGCTTGTCGACGAGCCGGCCGCCGAACGCCTCGCGGTAGGTGCAGTGATGGATCGCCTGCGCGACCGCCTGCCGCATCAGCGCGGCCGAACCGAGCACACAGTCCAGCCGGGTCGCCGCGACCATCCCGATGATGGTGCGCACCCCGCGCCCCTCGTCGCCCACCCGGCGCGCCCACGTCCCGTCGAACTCGACCTCGCCCGACGCGTTGGACCGGTTGCCGAGCTTGTCCTTGAGCCGCTGGATGCGGAAGACGTTGCGGGTGCCGTCCTCCAGGACACGCGGCACCAGGAAACAGGTCAGCCCGCCCGGAGCCTGTGCCAGCACGAGGAAGCCGTCCGACATCGGCGCCGAGCAGAACCACTTGTGCCCGGTCAGCGCGTACGTCCCGTCCTCGGCGAGCGGCAGCGCCTCCGTGGTGTTGGCGCGGACGTCGCTGCCGCCCTGCTTCTCCGTCATGCCCATACCGAAGAGCACGCCGGCCTTCCGGGACGCGGGACGCAGCTCCCGGTCGTACACCGTGGACGTCAGCCGCGGCACCCACTCCGCGGCGAGCGCCGGATCCGCGCGCAGCGCCGGCACCGCCGCGTGGGTCATCGACAGCGGGCAGCCGTTGCCCGCCTCGGCCTGCGTCCAGACCACGAAGCCCGCCGCGCGCCTGACGTGTCCGCCGGGCCGGGTCCACGCCGACGTCAGCCCCGCCGACACCCCCTTGCCGAGGAGGCGGTGCCAGGACGGGTGGAAGTCGACCTCGTCGATCCGGTTGCCGTAGCGGTCGTGGCTGCGCAGCTTCGGCGGGTTCTCGTTGGCCAGCGCACCCCACTCCTGGACCTGGGCGGAACCTGTCGTCCGGCCGAGCGCCGACAACTCCTCGCGCGCCTCCTCGAGGAGCTCCGGATCGAGATGCCGGCCGACCGCCTCGCCGAGGGCCCGGTCGGCGGCGAATACGTCATATCCGACCAGGGGCGGAGCCTGGTTGGTCACGGTGTGGGTGCTGGCTGCCATACCGCTACCGTAAGGACGTGCACCAGGCAAAAGAAACAAGCGAACGGCCTCGCTCGGGCCGCTTCCACCGCGCTCGCGCGCTCTACCGGAACGTCTCCAAGCGCAGGACCGCCTGGCTGCTGCTCAAGGACACCGTCAACTCGTGCATGGAGTACCGGATCCTCGGACTGGCGGCCGAGGCCGCCTTCTTCACGCTGCTGTCCGTGCCCCCGCTGCTGCTCAGCATGATCGGGCTGCTCGGATACGTGGACGCGTGGACCGGCGCCGACACCATCGCCAGCCTGGAGTCCAACATCCTGGACGCCTCCCGCACGGTGCTGACCCAGAAGGGCGTCCACCAGATCGCCGAGCCGATCCTGCACGACGTGATGAAGGGCGGCCGGCCCGACATCATCTCCCTCGGCTTTCTGTTCGCCCTGTGGTCGGGCTCGCGCGCGGTGAACGTCTTCGTCGACACCATCACCGTGATGTACGGACTCGACGGCACCCGGGGCATCGTGAAGACCCGGATGATGTCCTTCCTGCTGTTCATCGTGGCCCTGCTGATCGGCTCCGTGGCGCTCCCGCTGATGGTGGCGGGCCCGGACGCCGTGGTGAACGTCGTGCCGTGGTCGACGACCGTCGTCCAGATCCTGTACTGGCCGGTCGTCATCGTCCTGTCGGTCGCCTTCCTGACGACCCTCTACCACGTGTCCGTCCCCGTCCGCTCGCCCTGGGTCGAGGACGTGCCGGGCGCCCTGGTCGCCCTCGCCATGTGGGTCCTCGGCAGCTTCCTGCTGCGCATCTACCTGACCAACACCATCGAGGGCCCCACCATCTACGGCTCGCTCGCCGCCCCGGTGGCCGTCCTGCTGTGGATCGGCGTCGCCGCCTTCGCCGTCCTCGTCGGCGCGGCCGTCAACGCCGCCATCGACCGGGTCTGGCCGGCCGCCGCCACCGCCGCGGCCCGTGCCGCCAACGAACGGCTGCGCGAGGTCCAGGCCGCCGAGTACGTCGCCCGCGTCGCCGCGCACCGCTCGTACGACGCCGATCCCGACGACCCCGACATGCCCTCCGAGTTCCCGGAACGCTGGTCGCGCTTCCTGCCCCCGGAGGACGTGACGTCCCGCCTGCGCACCCACGCCAAGAACACCCACCACACGCACCACACCCACCACGCCCCGAAGAACGGCGAGGAGCACTCGTCGGGGGAGTGAGCCCGGGCGGTCCGTCTCGTCAGGCGGCCTTCCACACC
This sequence comes from Streptomyces sp. NPDC005070, assembly GCF_053600395.1. Classification (NCBI taxonomy): domain Bacteria; kingdom Bacillati; phylum Actinomycetota; class Actinomycetes; order Kitasatosporales; family Streptomycetaceae; genus Streptomyces; species Streptomyces sp. NPDC005070. Next base: position 35,884 of record NZ_JBSFZS010000013.1, read on the forward strand.
CCCGCCCCCGCGGCCTCCCGCGCGAAGTCCGTGAAGTCCCGCGGCGCACGGCCGAGGATGTTCCGGACGCCGTCCGAGAGGTGGGCGTTACGGCCGTCGAGGAGGCTCTCGAAGAGGTCGACGAGGAATCTGGCCTCCTCGGCCGGCATCCCGAATCCGGCCAGCGTGTCGCCGTACCGCCGCGCCGTCACCGGTGTGTACGCCAGCTCCTCGCCCGTGGCCCGCGCGATCTCCGCGACCGCCTCCCGGAAGGTCAGCAGCCGGGGCCCGGTGATCGCGAGCTCCCGCCCGGTGTACTTCCCGCCGCCGGTCAGCGCGGCCACCACCACGTCCGCGATGTCCCGGACGTCGATGAACGGCTCCCGCACCTCACCCGCCGGGAAGACCAGCTCCCCCTGACGCAGCCCCTCGACCAGCGGGCCCTCGCTGAAGTTCTGCGAGAACCACGACGCTCGTACGATCGTCCAGTCCGCGCCGGACGTCCTGAGCGCCTCCTCGGTCGGCCCGGCCCGGTCCTCGCCCCGCGACGACAGGAGCACCAGCCGCCGCGCGCCGAGCTCCACCGCCTCCCGGGCCAGGGCGCCGACCGCCTTCGTCGCGGCCGGCGAGCCGACGTCCGTGGGGTGCGCCAGATAGGCCGCGTCGGCGCCGCGCAGCGCCCCGGCCCATGTCGAGGCGTCCTCCCAGTCGAAGCCCGTGCCGCGCGAGGCGGCCCGGACCGTCAGGCCCGCCGCCCGCGCGGCTCGCGCGACCCGGCTCCCGGTCCGCCCCGTGGCCCCGGTCACCAGCACTGTCATGTCCCGCGTGTTCTCTGTCATGCGACCCAGTCAACTGCCGCCCCCGGCGCGGAACCATCGGCGAACGGCTCATTCCCATAAGCGGTCGTCCACGGTCGTCCACGGCTGCCGGAGCCGCCGTCTACGCTGGCCGCATGGACGCTCCGCCACGTTCGGATCTGCTCATGCGGGGGGACCCGCTCGCCGGCCTGCTGGAGGGTCCGCGCGCGCGGGGCGCCTTCATGATCCGCGCGTGCTTCGACCCGCCGTGGTGCGTACGCGTCGAGGACCGCGCCCCCCTGTCGATCATGCTGGTCGTCCGCGGCGACGCCTGGGTCGTACCGGACGAGGGCGAGGGACTGCGGCTGCGGGCCGGTGACCTCGCCATCGCGCGCGGCCCCGACCCGTACCGCTGCGCCGACGAGCCCGCCACCCCGCCGCAGGCCGTGATCCTGCCGGGCGGCGAGTGCTCCTACCCGGACGGCCGCTCGCTGAAGGGCCACTGGGACCTCGGCGTCCGGAGCTGGGGCGACCGGCTCGACGGCTCCACGGTGCTGCTGATCGGGACGTACATGATGCGGGGCGAGGTCAACCGCCGGCTGCTCGACGCCCTGCCGCCGCTGCTCGCGCTCCCCTCCGACGTGTGGGAATGCCCGCTGACCCCGATCCTCGCCGCGGAGATGGTGCGCGACGAGCCCGGCCAGGAGGTCGTCCTCGACCGGCTCCTCGACCTGCTGATGATCACCGCCCTGCGGGCCTGGTTCTCCCGGCCCGAGGCCGCCGCGCCCGCCTGGTACCAGGCCCTCGCGGACCCGGTCGTGGGCCGCGCGCTCCGGCTCCTCCAGGACGACCCCGCCCGGCCCTGGACGGTCGCCGCGCTCGCCGCCGAGACCGGTGTCTCGCGCGCCGCACTGGCCAGACGCTTCGGCGAACTCGTCGGGGAACCCCCGATGACGTACCTGACCGGCTGGCGCCTCGCCTCCGCCGCCGACCGGCTCCGCGAGAGCGACGACACCCTGGAGACGATCGCCCGCCACGTCGGCTACGGCAGCGCCTTCGCGCTCTCCAGCGCCTTCAAGCGGGTCTACGGCGTCAGCCCGCAGGAGCACCGGGCCCGCCCGGCGTAGCGTGGCCGTCATGTACGCGGAACGGGCGTCCCGGCTGCCGGGAGCGGTGCTCTGGAGCCGCGTCCTGTCCGGCCCCGTGACCGACGGCGGGGCCGAGGCGCCCGCGCGCCTGACGCCGGGCACGCGGGCGCCCGCCGCCCGGCGCGATCCCGAGCCCGCCCGGGACCGTTCCGGGACCGCCCGGGACGCCGTGCTTCCCGATGGATGCATGGATCTCCTGTGGAGCGAGGGGCGGCTGCTCGTCGCCGGTCCCGACACGCGGCCCCACACCCCGGAGGCAGCGCCCGGCGGCTGGGCGGGCGTCCGCTTCTACCCCGGCACGGCACCCGCCTACCTGGGCGTACCCGCCAGCGAACTCCGGGACCGGCGCGTGGAGTTGACCGACCTGTGGCCCGCGGCCGAGGTGCGCCGCTTCACCGCGCGGATCGACACGGCCGCCGACCCCGTGGAGGCGCTCGAAGAGGTCGCGCTGCTCCGGGCGGCCGAGGCCGGGCCCCCCGACCCGCTCCTCCGCCACGTGGTGGCCGCCCTGGAGGCGGGGCGCCCGGTCGCCGAGACGGCCGACCGACTGGGCCTCGGAGCACGGCAGTTGCACCGCCGCTCGCTCGCCGCCTTCGGGTACGGACCCAAGACCCTGGCCCGGGTCCTGCGCCTGCAGCGGGCGCTCGCCCTCGCCCGCGACGGTGTGCCCTTCACGGAGACCGCGCTGCGCGCCGGGTTCGCCGACCAGGCCCATCTGGCGCGAGACGTAAGGGAGTTGGCGGGAGTGACCCTCGGCGAGCTGGTCGGTCACCGGTGACGGGCCCGCCTACTGCGCGGGCGCCGCTGCCGGGCCTTCCGGCAGCGGGGCGAACAGGTCGACGCCGTTGCCGTCCGGGTCGTGCACGACGGCGTACCGCATGCCCCAGAAGGCGTCCCACGGCTTGAGCTCGCCGTGGTGGCCCGCGCCGACGAGCCCCTCGTACACGGAGTCGACCTCGGCGGGGCTGTCGCAGCGGAAGGCGAGCGACACCCTGCCGCCGCCGCTCGGGGGCCGCCAGCCGGCGTGGAACGACCGGATGGTGTCCTCGGTGTCCAGCGCGAGGCGCAGTCCGCCGGGCAGCCCGGCCTCGACATGCGGCTCGTTCTCCGCACCGTCGGGGAAGACGAGCCCGAGCCTGCCGTAGAAGGCGATGGAGGCGGCCATGTCGGAGACGGCCAGCCCGATAACATCGAATCGTGGAGTCATACGGCCACCGTAGGCGGGCCCCCGGCGGCCGGTCTTGAACGAAACGGACACCGCGCCGCGAGCACGCGCTTAGGCTCCCGGCATGGTCTTCCGCGTTCTCGTCTACACCCGTACGACCGGCTACCGGCACGACTCGATCCCGGCCGCCGTCGAAGCGGTGCGCGTACTCGGCCGCGCGCACGGTTTCGAGGCCGACGCCACCGAGGACCCCGCCGTCTTCGAGGCCCCCCTCGACCCGTACGCGGCCGTCGTCTTCCTGTCGACGAGCGGCGAGGTGCTGACGCCTAAGGGCCGCGACCGGCTGGCGGCCCACGTCCGGGGCGGTGCCGGCTTCGTCGGGGTGCACGCCGCCGCCTGCACCGAGTACGACTGGCCCCACTACGGCGAGCTGCTCGGCGCCCGCTTCGACCGGCACCCGGCCCTCCAGCCGGGCAGGGTCCTCGTCGAGGACCGCGGGCATCCCGCGACCCGGCTGCTGCCGCCGGTCTGGGAGTTCACGGACGAATGGTACGACTTCCGGACCAACCCGCGCGAGGCGGAGCGTGTGCGGGTGCTGGCCTCCGCCGACGAAGCCTCCTACGAGGGCGGGGGAATGGGTGCCGATCACCCGCTGGTGTGGTGCCGGGAACAGGGCGCCGGCCGGGTGTTCTACACCGCGCTCGGCCATGCCGTGGAGGCGTACGAGGATCCGGACTTCCTCGGGCACCTGCTCGGCGGCATCCTCTGGGCGGCACGGCAGCCCGCCGCGGCGGCCGCGGACCAGGGGGCCTGACCCGGCGCCGGACCCGGCTGGGGCCCGGCAGCCCCGCTCGGAGCGGGCCGGCCGGCCCGCTCCGTACCGCGAGGTCGGCCGGACAGGGGCCTCCGCAGGAATACCGGGACGCGATGTGGTGCTCTGATCACTACAGCGCGGTGGTGCTCCGACTCTCTACGGCGCGCGACGGTGAGGAGCTGGTCCAGCATGGCGGTGGACTCGGTGGATCCGGTGGCGGAGACGAGGGACCCCGTGGTCTCCACCCCTTACGGAGCCGTGCGCGGCCGGTACGAGAGCGGGATCGCGGTCTTCCGGGGCATCCCCTACGCCGCCCCGCCCTTCGGCGCCCGCCGCTTCCGCCCGCCCGAGCCGCCCGAGCCCTGGGACGGCGTCCGGGACGCCGGCGCGTTCGGACCGACGCCGCCGAAGCCTCCGTACTCCGAGGCCTTCGCCCGCCTCCTCGCCGACCCCGTCGTGCCCGGCGACGACTGCCTCAATCTCAACGTGTGGACCCCGGCGCCGGACCCCGCCGCCCGCCTCCCCGTCATGGTGTGGATCCACGGCGGAGCACTGACCCGCGGCTCCTCGGCCGTGCCCGTGTACGACGGGCACGCCTTCGCCCGCGACGGCGTGGTCCTCGTGTCCGTCAACTACCGCCTGGGCGTGGAAGGTTACGGCCTCTTCCCGGACGCGCCCGCCAACCCCGGGCTGCGCGACCAGCTCGCCGCGCTGGAGTGGGTGCGGGAGTCCGTCGCCCGGTTCGGCGGAGATCCCGGCCGCGTGACCGTCTTCGGCGAATCCGCCGGCGCGATCAGCATCGGCGCGCTGCTCGCGAGCCCGCGCGCCCGGGGCCTGTTCCACCGCGCGGTCCTGCAGAGCGGGCCGCCCGAGGCGAGCGACCGCGACAAGGTGCGCCGCATGGTGCGCAGGATGGCCACCCGGCTGAAGATCCCCGCGACGGCGGAGGCGTTCGCCGCCGTCGACCGCGATCTGCTCCTGCGCACCCAGGCCGACGTGGGCAGGCTCAGCAGCCCGGTGCTCGGCGGTCCCGCCTTCGGCATCGTCGTGGACGGCGACCTCGTGCCGCGCGACCCGATGGAGGCCCTCGTCGAGGGCGCCGCGGCGGATGTCGGACTGCTGCTCGGCTGGACCCGGGACGAGTACCGGCTGTGGCTCGTGCCGGGCGGGCTCCTGGAGCGGGTCGACCGGCTCGGCCCGGTCGCCCTGGCCGGTGCGATGGCCCGCTGCCACTGCGGCCACGAGGTGCCGCGCGGCTACCGCGCCCTGCACCCGGAGGCGGGCACCGCCGATCTCGTCGGCCAGATGATCACCGACCATCTCCTGCGGGTCCCGCTGCACCGCCTCGCGGACGCGCGGAGCGGCACGCCCACCGCCTCCCTCGACGCGGACATCCCCGCGGAGGGCAGGGCCCCGGCCCACGTCTACGAGTTCGCCTGGCCGTCCAACGTGCCCGGCCTCGGTGCCTGTCACGCCCTGGAGTTGGGCTTCGTCTTCGACACGGTCGGCACCCCGGAGTCGGCGAAGCTCGCGGGCGAGGGCGCTCCGCAGGAACTGGCGGAGGCCATGCACGGGGCGTGGGTGCGGTTCGCGGTCGACGGCGACCCGGGGTGGGCCGCCTGGGACGCCTCGCACCCGGTCCGGGTCTTCGGCGTTGGTGACCCGCACACCGCGCACGGCCCGCGTGACCGCGAACTCGCCCTGTGGGAGGCCGAGTCGGCCAGGGCCGCGGCCAAGCCCGACGCCGGCCCCACGGGCAGGCGCCCCGAGAGGGCCACGGTCTGGACGGTCGGCCGCTCCACGGTCATCGCCGCCGGCGGGCCCACGGCCGGGCCCCCCGCCGAACCCGCCGACGGACCTGCCGCCGACCCCGCCGACGACCGGGCGGGTGAACACCCGGACCGGCCCGCGGACCGGTCGGCAGACGCGTCCGCCGACCGGCCTCCGACACAGCTCGCGGACCGGCCCGCGAGCCGGTCCCCCGACCAGCCCGCGGGCCCGCCCGCGGAGAACCCGCCGGGACCGGCGGAGAACCCGCCCACGCCGGTCCCTCCGGTCGACCTGTTCGCGCGCGTCGCGACCCCGCTCTCGGCGGTACGCCGCTTCCGCCGCTCGGGCGGCGCGGACCGTCCGTGAGGCCGGCCCCGGCCAGGGGGCGGTGAGCCTCGGCGGCCGCGATCGCGGGCCGGGCGACCGGGTGCCGTACCGGAGACCGGGCGCGAAGCCGCGGGGCCGCACCGGAGGGGCTCGTCCCGGAAGCCGGGCGGGTGCCGGGACCGGGACGCGGTGTCGTGAGGCCGGGGCGTTCGGGATCACGCCCCGCGCAGTGCTGCCGTGATCCCCGCGATCGCCCCGGGGCCGACACGGCAGCACCCGCCGATCAGGCGGGCCCCGGCCCGCTCCCACCCGCCGACCTGGTCGGCCGTGAACGTGGAGCGGCCCTTCCAGGCACGGGCGGCCGCGTCCCAGGCCTCGCCGCTGTTCGGGTAGACCACGACCGGTTTTCCGGTCACCCGCGAGGCCGTGGCGACGGCCGCGTCGACGTCCTCGGGAGCGCAGCAGTTGACCCCGACCGCGATGACCTCGTCCACCTCGGCGGCCAGGGCGAGGGCCTCCTCCAGCGGCTGTCCGGCCCGCGTACGGTCACCGGCCACGCTGTACGACAGCCACGCCGGCACGCCGAGTCCGCGCACCCCGCCGAGCAGCGCCCGCGCCTCGTCCGTGTCCGGGACCGTCTCCAGGGCCAGCACGTCGGGTCCGGCGGCGGCGAGCACCTCAAGGCGCGGCCGGTGGAACCGCTCCAGTTCCGCGACGCTCAGCCCGTACCGCCCCCGGTACTCCGAACCGTCCGCGAGCATCGCCCCGTACGGACCCACCGACGCGGCGACCCACAGGGGCCGCGCGACGCCCTTCGCGTGCGCGCGCCGGGCGGCCTCGCGCGCCAGTTCGACACTCAGGCCGAGCAGTTCGGCGACCCGTCCGTGCGGGATGCCGCGTCGGGCGAACCCCTCGAACGTCGCCTGGTAGCTGGAGGTGATCGCCACGTCCGCGCCGGCCTCGTAGTAGGCGAGATGCGCCTCGACGACCGCATCGGGCCGGTCCGCGAGCAGCCGCGCCGACCACAGCGCGTCACTCAGGTCGTGTCCGGCCGCTTCCAGCTGGTTGGACATGCCTCCGTCGAGCACGACCGTGCCGGAGGACAGTGCCGCGGCGAGGGTGAGGGCGTTGTCGCTGGCCATGCCACGACGCTAGTCGATCGGGTCGCCGCACCCCGGCGCCGTCCGCCCCTCGGGCGACCGTCTCGCGAAACGAGACAGCGGGGCCTCGGTGCTCAGACCGGCTCAAGGCTTGATCCCGACGGCCCCCGGTCATCGCCGGCCCGGCCCCTGGCAGGATCGGGTGACATGGAGTTCTCCGAAGTGGTCCGCCGCCGTCGCATGATCCGCCACTACTCCGGCAAGCCGCTGGCCCCCGAGGCGGTGGAGAGGATCCTCGCCTCCGCGCTCCGGGCCCCGTCGGCCGGCTTCTCCCAGGGCTGGGCGTTCCTGGCGCTCACCGACCCCGCCGACCGCGCCCGGTTCTGGCCGTTCGTCCCCACCCGCGTGGAGCAGACGCCGACCATGCAGGACGCCCCGCTGATCGTCGTACCGCTCGCCCACAAGGCGGCCTATCTGGCGCGCTACGCCGAACCGGACAAGGGCTGGGAGGACCGCGCCGAGGCCCGCTGGCCCGCCCCGTACTGGTACATCGACACGGGGATGGCCGCCCTCATGATGCTGCTCAGCGCGGTCGACGAAGGGCTCGACGCCTGCTTCTTCGGCATCATGCCCGAGCAACTGGAGCCCTTCCGAGCCGAATTCGGGGTGCCCGGGGAGTACGCGCCGATCGGCGGCATCACGGTCGGCCACCGGTCGGACGACGTTCCCCCGCAGGGTGCCCGTATCGCGGAACGCCGACGCGGGCTGGACGAGGTCGTCCACCGGGGGCACTGGGGGCTTCACAACTGAGCGGCCGGTCGCGTCGTCCGGTGTGCACACCGCCGCGGCGCCGCGGCGGTGTGCACGGTGTACGCGGCGTGACAGGCGCGGCGGCGGGAGCGGCGGGCTTGGCGGACCGGCTCTGTCCGACCCGTTGACCTCGGCGTAGTACGCGCTTACTTTTTCGGCGGCAATGTTCGTCATCGCAGATGATGTTCGACATACCGGACGGACGGTCACTGTATGAGTCACATGAGCCGCACCATCCCCGCCCTGCGAGCCTTCCCCGCCGAACGGCACCCGCCGAGACGCGTGTACGCCCTGCTCGTCGCCCTCTGTCTCGCCCTCGCCGGAGGGTTTCTCGCCGCCGCGCCCGCCCGCGCGGCGGCCCAGACCATCACCAACGGCACCCTGTTCAGCGACACTTCGGGCGCGGCGGTGCACGCGCACGGCGGCGGGGTCCTCAAAGTGGGCGGCTACTACTACTGGTTCGGCGAGAACCGCAACGCCGACAACACCTTCAGGTACGTCGACGCCTACCGCTCCACCGACCTGAAGAACTGGGAGTTCCGCAACCACGTGCTGACCCGGTCGAGCGCCGCCGAGCTGGGCACGGCCTACATCGAGCGGCCCAAGGTCATGTACAACGCGTCCACCGGCACGTTCGTCATGTGGATGCACAAGGAGAACGGTGTCGACTACAGCGAGGCGCGAGCCGCCGTCGCCGTCTCGGACACCGTGGACGGCGCCTACACCTATCGGGGCAGCTTCCAGCCGCTCGGCCAGTACATGTCCCGTGACATCACGACCTTCGTCGACACCGACGGAACCGGCTACATGGTCTCCGCCGCCCGCGAGAACTACGACCTCCAGATCTACCGGCTCACCGCCGACTACACCGGCGTGGCGGCCCTGGTCGCCGACCCCTGGCACGGCGGACACCGCGAGGCGCCCGCCCTGTTCAAGCGCGGCGGCGTCTACTTCATGCTGACCTCGGCCGCCACCGGCTGGAGTCCCAACCAGCAGCAGTACGCCACCGCCACCTCGCTCGCCGGCCCCTGGACCGCGATGACGAACGTCGGTGACTCCACCGCGTACGGCTCGCAGACCGCGTACGTCCTTCCCGTGCAAGGCACTTCGGGCACCTCCTACCTCTATATGGGCGACCGCTGGGGCAACGCCTTCGGCGGGACGGTGAACGACTCGCGGTACGTCTGGCTGCCGGTCGCCTTCCCGACGGCCACCACGATGTCCCTGTCCTGGTCCCCGGAGATCGGTGTCGACACGGCCGCCGGGACCGTCACCGCGACGAGTGCCCCCTACGAGACCCTGACGGCCCGTCACTCCGGCAAGTGCGCGGACGTCCCCGACCAGTCGCTGTGGCAGGGGATCGCGCTCACCCAGTACACCTGCAACGGCGGAGCCAACCAGAAGTTCTGGTTCAAGTCCCTCGGCGGCGGCTCCTACGAGCTGATGGGCAGGGGGAGTTCCCTGTGCCTGACCGAGAACGGCACCGGCGTCAGCCAGGAGGACTGCACCGGCGCCACCACCCAGCAGTGGTCGGTGACGGCCTCGGGCAGCTATGTGCTCCTCAAGGCGAGGGCGTCCGGCGAGTGCCTGGACGTGTCCGGCGCCTCCACCGCCAACTCCGCCCCGCTCATCACATACACCTGCAACGGAGGCACCAACCAGCAGTGGACAAGGGGGACATGACCCCGGGGACGTGTCGCGGTCAGGAACCGGCCTTCGGCTGTTCCAGGGGCACCTGGGCCAGCGCCTTCCGGGGGTCGGATTCCTGAGCCAGGGCGTGGGCCGTGCTGCGCCGGTCCAGCAGCACGGACGTCTCGTTGCCGTTGCCGAGGTCCTTGGCGACGACGTGCACCACGTGGTTGGCGTCGATGTCGAAGGTCACCTCGATCCGCGGGACGCCGCGCGGGGCCGGGGGCAGCGGCAGTTCGAGCACACCGATCTTCGTGTTGAACTCGGCGATCTCACGGTATCCCTGGTAGACGCCGATCCGGGCGTGGGACTGCCCGTCCACGACGGTGGTGAAGATCTCGCCGCGTTTCGTCGGGATCGTCGTGTCCCCTTCGACGAGGTTGGTCATGACGCCGCCCTTCGTCTCGATGCCGAGAGGCAGGGAGGTCACGTCCAGGAGCAGTTCGTCGCGCAGCTGGCCGGTCAGTACGGCACTCAGCAGCGTGGCACCGATGACCACTCCTTCGGGGATGATGGCCCGGATCGGTTCCCGGCCGCCCGCCAGCTCCTTGACGAGCGTCGCGATCGCCGGCATCCGGGTGGCTCCGCCCACCAGGATGAAGTGGTCGATGTCCTCGATCCGGTGGGTCCCCCACGCGTTCTTCAAGGCCTGGTGCATCGGCTGGGCGCAGCGCTCCAGCAGATCCTTCGTCAGCTTCTCCACCTGCGCGCGCGTCAGCGTGACATCCATGTGCACCGGCCCGGACGGGGACATCGCGATGAACGGCAGGGCGACGGTCGCGGCCGTGGCCTGCGACAGCTCGATCTTCGCCGCTTCCGCGGCCTCGGCCACCCGCTGGAGGGCGGCCCGGTCGGTGAGCCGGACGCCCTGGCGGAGGGCGAGGTCGCGTACGAGATGATCGACGATGCGACGGTCCCAGTCGCTTCCTCCCAGGCGGCTGTCGCCGCTGGTCCCCTCGGTCGCGACGACCCCGTCACCGACGTTCAGCAGGGACACGTCCAGGGTGCCGCCGCCCAGGTCGAACACCATGATCGTCTCGTCGTCCCGGCCGAAACCGTACGAAAGCGCCGCGGCGGTCGGCTCGTTCAGCATCCTGACCGCTTCGATGCCCGCGAGAGCCGCCGCGTCCGCCAGGGCCGCGCGCTGGACGTGGTTGAAGTAGGCGGGCACGGTGAGGACCGCCCGGGTCACCGTCTCGCCCAGATACGCTTCCGCGCTGTGCCGCAGGTCGGCGAGGATCCACGAGGCGACCTCCTCGGCGGAGAAGCGCCGGGCCCCGTGCCGGTAGGTCCACCCTGTGCCCAGTTCCAGTTTGACCCGGTGGATGCCGCCGCCCGGAACGCGGGAGGCCTGCTCCTTGGCGGCCTTCCCCACCAGCAGTGCCCCGTCCTCGGCGAACGCCACGACGCTCGGCGTCGTGACCTCTCCGTGGCGGTTCGGAACGACCCGCACCTCACCGTCCAGGAACACGGCCACCGCGGAATTGGTCGTCCCGAAATCGATGCCGAGGATCTTCGACCCGTCCGCGATCGGCCGGGCGACCCGGGAGGCGGCGTCCGGCGTCCCCGAGGGCGGGGCGCCGAGGCCACGGCTGTGCCAGAGCCTCTCGGCCCGGGCGCCGACCTGCGGGTCACGGTCGTGCACCAGCATGGTCAGGGCTTCCAGGGCGGCCTCGCGGACCGGGCCGTGGCGGCTTCCGAGCAGCCGTTCCACCTCGTGCAGGGCGCCCAGCCGCTGCCAGGCGGCCCCGGTGAGGATCGCGGCGCGGAGGGTGTCGGGAAGCGCCGGGCCCTCGGGCACGCTCACGTACAGGACGCCGGGATTGCGCGTCAGATAGAGCGTGCCCTCGGAGTTGTTGACGCTCCGGGTCGGCGTCTGGCTGGGCAGCCGGCTGCGTACGCGGTCATGGACGAAGGCGTACAGCTCCTCGACCGACACATAGCCGTCCCCGTCCAGATCGGCGGTGCCGTCCCGCAGTCCCTCCACCACGGCCGCGGTGAAGAGGGACGGCTCGGCCCGCTCCCTGCTGCTCATCTCGCTCTCGTGGCTGTACTGCAGGGCGGTCGAGGACGTGATCACGACCCGGCCCCGCCCGGAGAAGGGCTCCCTCACATCGACCGCCGGCATGGCTCCGCGGGTCCGCATGCCTTTGGCGAACGCCCCGCTGTAGCAGCAGTCCAGCAGGACGACGGCCCGGCGGCAGGGACTCTGCTCCAGTTGGTCCGCGACGAATTCGGAGGAGACCGCGGTCGCGTCCAGGAAGTCCCCTTCCGTGTCCGAGGCGATGAAGTGCAGCCGGCCCCGCGCGTCCTTGCGGCCGTGGCAGGAGAGATGGAGCAGGAGCAGGTCCTGGCTCTGCGCGTGGGCGAAGAACGACTGGACCGCCCTGCGGATCTCCAGCGCCGTGCCGTTCTCGACGACGGTGACCTCGAACGCGCCGATGGCCGGGTCGCCGAGCACGCCGGCGAGGTGCTCGGCGTCCGCCGCGGCACCCGGTAACTCGCTGAATCGTCCGTCCGCGTAATGCTGGTTGACGACGAGGAGCGCGGATTTACGCATCGGCCGCGTCGGCCTCTCGGGGAGCGTGCTTGGCCGCGAACAGTTCGACGGCGTGCCGCTGGTCCGCGCGGGAGACGGACGTCAGATGCAGTTCGTCACCGTCGATCGTGATGTCGATCGAGCCCGAGTTGCGGCGCGCGAGCCAGTCCTGCGCCAGCGCGATGAGCGCCCTCAGCGTCGCCGCGCTCGTCGCGCCGACGAGGAGCGTCGTCCAGACCACCGTGTCCCCGGCCCGTGTGCCGTCGGGAGCCGGACCGCCGGTCGCGTGCCGTACGGAGGCCGGATCCAGCAGGGACAGCTCCTCGGCCAGAAGGGACACGGCCTCCGCCGCGCCCTCGGGGTCCGCCTCGTCGGTGAACACCAACGCCGCTTCGCATCGCGGATCGCTCAAGGTTCCCTCCCCGTGGGTCACCCGGGCCCCCACCCGGGAGAGGCCAGTGTGGCACCTCGGAGTCGCCCTTCGGCGGGTCCGGGGGAAAGGTGAGTCCTGATCCGGCCCGATGTGTAGGGTGCCCGGCCGGCCCCGGGACCGCCCTCTGGAAAGCGCTTGCCGATCAGCGGTATCGTCCTTCGGCCAGGTCCCGTCGCCTTGACGCTCCGCCGTCCCGTTGGAGGAGCCCGCGTCCGGTGCCGAGGGCTCTGGTGAGGGTGGGACGAGCCCCTGGGGCGTTCCGACCGGAACCGGGGCGCCCCAGGTATCCGGCTCGGCCCACCCGAAAAAAGCCGGCGTCCGGGAGGCCGGGCCCGGCCCGGAACAGGAAGGCCAGTGATGCACGCCGAGCCCGCCGAGGACAGGTCCCTGAGCCCGTACACCGGCCGCACGCGCGCCCATTGGGAGGCGGTCGCCGATTCCCTGCTCGCCGCGGTCGCCCCGTACGCCACCGACGACCAGGCCCTCTACCACTTCCCCGGAGCGCACACGAGCAGCGCCGGGGGACTCTCCGACGGCCTGGAGGGCTACGCCCGCACGCTCCTGCTGGCGGGTTTCCGTCGTGACGAGAAGGTCCTGGAGCGGTACGCGCGGGGGCTGACCGCCGGAACGGCGGGCGTCTGGCCCCGAGTCGAGGACCGCGGCCAGCCCCTCGTCGAGGCCGCGTCGATCGCGCTCGCGCTGCGGCTGACCCGTCCGCTGCTGTGGGACCGCCTGGACGACGGCGTGCGGCAGCGGGCCGCCGCATGGCTCGGCGACGCGCTGACGGCCGAACCCTGGGCCTGCAACTGGGAGTTGTTCCCGGTGACGGTCGGCGGCTTCCTCCAGGAGGTCGGCTACGAGCCCGAGGCGTCGCGTGCCGCGATCGACCGCGGGCTGGAGCGCATCGAGCAGTGGTATCTCGGTGACGGCTGGTACACCGACGGCCACGGGCGCAAGTTCGACTACTACAACGGCTGGGCGATGCACCTCTATCCGGTGCTGCACGCCTGGCTGGCGGACGACGCCCGGCTCCTCGACCTGTACGCCGGCCGTCTGGAGGCCCATCTCGCCGACTATGCCCGGCTGTTCGGCGGTGACGGCGCGCCGATGCTCCAGGGCCGCTCGCTCACCTACCGCTTCGCCGCCACCGCCCCGCTGTGGCTCGGCGCGCTCACCGGCCGGACCCCGCTGTCCCCGGGCGAGACCCGGCGCCTCGCCTCCGGCGCCCTGCGCTACTTCCTCGACCGGGGTGCGGTGGACGGCAACGGCCTGCTCACCCTCGGCTGGCACGGCCCCGACGAGGCGTTCGTCCAGCACTACTCCGGGCCCGCCTCGCCGTACTGGGCGAGCAAGGCCTTCGTCGCCCTGCTGCTGCCCCCGGAACACGAGGTCTGGACGGCCACGGAGGAGGCGGGCCCCGCGGAGCGCGCCGACGCCGTCACCAGGATCGGGCCGCCCAACTGGCTGCTCCAGTCGACGCGTTCGGACGGTCTGGTCCGCCTCCACAACCACGGCAGCGAGGACGTCCGCTACGACCCCTACTACACGCGGCTCGCCTACTCGACGGCGACGAAGCCCTCACCCTCGTACGACAACAGCGTGATCGTCGGTGGCGAGGCGGGCCGTACGGGGATCGTGCCGCTGGGGGCCGGAGCGGACTGGGCGGCGTCCCGGCACACGGTCTCGGAGGGCGTCGGGGCGGTCTGTCTCGTGGTCGCGCGGGGTGCCGTGGAGGTGCGGGCGCACCTGGTGTCGGGCGCGGATGCCGGCACACCGGTACGGGTCACGGGCTGGGCGGCGTACGACGCCGCGCGTCCCGAACTCCTGCCCGTGCACGGTCTGTCGGCCACGGGGGAGGGCGTCACCGGGGACGGCCCCTCCCTCTTCGTCGCCCTCGTCCGCCTCACCGCCGACCGGGACCCGCTCCCGCTCACGGACCTGGTGTCCGTGCGGGTGACGACGCCCGAGGGCACGGGACCCGGCGCGTACGACGTGACGGTGACCTGGGCCGAGGGAGGAACGGCGGCCTTCCGCTTCGACGGCGCCGGCGGAGTGGTCCCCCTGGACGGTGGCGGCTTCGCCGGCGTTGCCTAGAGTTCGGAGTGAGGCGGAGACGGATCCGCCGGAGCAGGGGGGTGTGTCATGGGTGGTTCTGACGTGGGCCGGGGTGGGGGCCCGGTGGGCGCGGAGCAGATCATCGCGGAGGCGCGGAAGGCGTTCTTCGTGATGTTCGGGTTCCTGGCGGTCGTCTGGCTGGTGCAACTGGCCAACTACGCCGACGACTACGCGTTGTCGCGGGACTACGGTGTGGTGTCCGGCGATGTCGCCTCGCTGCCCGACATCCTCAGCGCGCCCTTCCTGCACTGGAGTTGGGCGCACATCGAGAGCAACTCCGGGCCGCTGTTCGTCTTCGGGTTCCTCGCCGCCTACCGGGGTGTGGTCCGCTTCCTCGGCCTGAGTCTGCTGGTCGCGCTGAGCAGCGGGTTCGTGGTCTGGTTCTTCGAACGAGGGGATGTGGACACGGTCGGCGCGAGCGGCCTGATCTTCGGGTACTTCGGCTATGTCGTGGTCCGCGGGATCTTCGACCGCCACCTGATCGACACGCTGATCGGTGTCGTCATGGCGGCCTCCTTCGCCTACATGCTCACCGTGGCGGTGCCCGGAACGCCGGGGGTGAGCTGGCTCGGCCACCTCGGCGGCCTGATCGGCGGCCTGGCCGGCGCGTGGATCTTCCGCGACCGCCGCCCACGCACCCTCCCGGCCACCGGTTCCGGCAGCGGCACCGGCACCGGCACGGGAACCCCCACCCCGACCCAGAACCCCGGCAACCCCCGCGCGGACCTGCACAAGGAACTGGGAGATCTGGGGCTGCTGTAGGAGGTCGGTCAGCCGGGCCGCCCTGCCTCGGCGCGCGGCCAGTTCTCCAGCGCCACGTGCAGGGCGTCCAGCGCGTGTCGCCAGGACGTCTCCACCGAGCGCGGGGCGCCGAATCCGCCGATGGCCTCAAGCGTGCAGTAGCCGTGGAAGGTACTGCGCAACAGGCGTACGGCGTCGGTCAGATCAGGCTCGGACAGCCCGTAGGCGCGGAGCATTCCACTCGTGACCTCGGCGGTGACCCCGGCCGTGCGGCGGTACTCCGCCCGCTCCGCGACCAGGTCCGGGTCGAGCTGCGTGTGCGTGGCCCGGTAGCGCCCGGGCCGCTCCAGCGCGTAGGCGCGATAGGCGTCGGCGAACGCGACGAGCGCGTCCTTGCCGGCCCGTCCGGCCACGGCGGTGGCGATCCTGTCGATCATCTCGCCGGACGCGAGCAGCGCGATGCGCTCGCGCAGCTCCCGGACGTTGCGTACATGCGCGTACATGCTCGCGTCCTTCACCCCGAACTGCCGGGCCAGCGCGGCCACGGTGACGTTCTCGAAGCCGATCTCGTCCGCGAGATCGGCCGCCGCCAGCACGACCCGCTCGGTCGTGAGTCCGGCACGAGGCATGAGAACCACCTTTTCGCCACAGAGCATTTCCTCGGGAACCCAGGCAGAAGCCTAGTCCCGCCCGATCGCCGACTCCGTGGAATTCGTGACGCAACGGACACGTCGAGAAGTAACACACCTATGGATAAAGCCAGTTGACCGATTCAGGTCGTCCGGCGAACACGAGGGGGCCGCCCGCTGTTCATGCTCCGCCCCGAATCTCCTCATGACGCGCCCGCAGGGGCGGGGCGGGACTCAGGAGACGGTCATGGGGCACACGCACGGACACGAGCACGGGCATCACCATCACCACCCGCACGATCACGAGGGCACGGGTGCCACGCTGCCCGCCGCCTTCGACACCGCCGTTCCCGACGAGGCCCTCAGCCCCGAGCAGCAGTCGCGACGCTCACTCCTGCGCCGCGCGGGACTGCTGGGCGCCGGCCTCGCCGCCGGCGGTGTCCTCGCGGAGGGGGCCGCCGCCCCCGCGTACGCCTCGACGGGCGGCCGCGGAAAGAACGGCTTCCTGTGGCTCGCCGGAGACCACCACATCCACACCCAGTACAGCAGCGACGGCAAGTACCGCGTCCGCGACCAGGTCCGCCAGGGCGCCGCGCACGGCCTGGACTGGATGGTCATCACCGACCACGGCAGCGAGACCCACGCCAAGATCGGTGTGGACAAGGTCAACCCGGACATCCGCGAGGCCCGGGAGATCCACGAGGACACCCTCGTCTTCCAGGGCCTCGAATGGAACATCCCGGCCGCCGAGCACGGCACCGTCTTCGTCCACCCCGGCCGCAACGAGGTCGCGGTCCTCAAGCAGTTCGAGACGGACTACGACGGCAGCCTCAGGGGTGCCACCGACTCGACGCCCGCCAACGAGGCGCTCGCCATCGCGGGCCTCAACTTCCTCGCCGAACAGGTCCAGCGCCGCCGCGTCAAGGACATCCTGATGCTGGCCAACCACCCCGCCCGCAAGGGCCTCGACTCCCCGCACGAGATCCGCGCCTGGCGCGACGCGACCCCGGCGTCCCACCAGATCGCCGTCGGTTTCGAGGGCGCCCCCGGCCACCAGGCCGGCGGCATCGAGAAGACGTACGGCATGGGCGTCGCACGCGGTCTGTACGACAACAGCCCGAGCGCCAACTCCTTCGCCGGCTACCCGCTGGAGAGCTACCGCACCTGGGGCGGCTTCGACTGGATGACCGCCACCGTCGGAGGCCTGTGGGACAGCCTCCTCGCCGAGGGCAAGCCCTGGTGGATCACCGCCAACTCCGACTCCCACCAGGTCTACACGGACACCGCCGTACGCGGCGGACCGGACAGCGACTTCACCCTCAACGGCCGGCACACCGACCCGGTCTACGGCGGCAGGATCGACACCACCCAGGGCGACTACTGGCCCGGCCAGTACAGCCGTACGCACGTCGGCTCCGACGGATTCTCCTACGCGGCCGTGATGGACGGCATCCGCGCCGGCCGGGTCTGGGTCGACCACGGGCAGCTCGTCAGCGGTCTCGACGCGCGGGTCTCCGGCGGCGGCCGCTGGGCCACCCTCGGCGGAGCGCTGCACGTACGCAAGGGCACCCGGGTCACCCTGACCGTGGACCTCGGACTGGCCGGCGGCCCCAACTGGGCCGGCTTCGTGCCGAAGCTGGCGCGCGTCGACGTCATCCAGGGCGATGTGACAGGCGCGGCCTCCGACCGGGACACGCTCGCCGCCCCCACCGCACGGGTCGCCAAGTCCTACGAGGTGAACAAGTCGTCCGGCACGGTCCGCCTCACCTACGACCTCGGCACCGTCGACCGCCCGGTGTACGTCCGGCTGCGCGGCACCGACGGCAACCGCTCCGCCGTCGGCCTGCGGGGCGCCTCGGTCGACCCGGCGGGTCCGGCCGTGGACGTCCTCGGCGACGCCGACCCGTGGAAGGACCTGTGGTTCTACTCCAACCCGGTGTGGGTCCTCCCGTCGTGAGCGGGCCGTACGTCGTCGGAGTCGACACCGGTCATACGGGCGCCCTGCGGGAGGCCGACCATCTGCTGCGCTCGCTCGCCGCGGAACTCGGCCTCCCCGCGGACGTGCTGGGCTGCACGCACCACGTACGGGACGGGCGGCGGCCGCACACGGCGCTGTCCTTCGCCGTGCCGTCGGAGCGGGCGGCCCGTGCAGTCTGGCAGCGGCTCACGCAGGACCCCGCCGACCGGTCCGGCACCGACACCGTCCCGGGTGCCGGTGCCGGGGCCGGTGAGGGCGGCGGGGCGGGTGCCGGTCCCGACGCCGGGCGCGGCACTCGACCGGGTGTCGCTTTCGGCGAGGAGCGGCACGGGCCCGACGAGCTCGCGGCCGGGGCCGCCCACGCGGCCGCCGAACACGGGGCGCGCACGGGCGGCCGTGCCGTCCTGTACCCGGGGGCCGGCGCCGTCAGCGGAGTGCTGACCGTCGCACGGCTGCTGGAGGTCTCCGCGGTGGACCGGGTCACCGTGCTCGGTTCCCCCGAGGGGGCCGCCCCGGAGGCGGAGCTGGTCACCCGCGACCACGTGCGCCCGGAGTGGCGTGACGGCCGGCTCGTCCTCGCGACGATGCCGGCCGCCGGTGGCACCCTGGTGCCCTTCGAGGTGCCGGACCCGACCCCCTGCTGCGCCGACCACTGACAGGCGCGGCCGGACGGCTGGGGAGAGCCGTCCGGCCGCGCTCGGGACGTGGGGCTCAGTCCCGGATCTCGGAGAACACGAACGAGAACTCCGCCGGAGTGGCCCGCAGTTGGTACCGCGGAAGGGCGCCGGGACCGCACGACTGCGAACCGATGCCCTGCTGACCGTGATCGAGGTTGACCCAGACCGTGCCGCCGGGGGCGAGATCCGTCAGATGGTCCGCCGCGTCGAGCTGCTCGGTCGTCCAGCGGCGCGCGGTCAACCAGAACGCCGGGTCGCCCTCGACGCGTACTCCGCCGATCTCGGCCCAGTGGACGCCGGGCCGCGCGCCGTTCTCCTGCGGGCGCACGTACGGTGTCTGCATCGCGTCGACCGTCGACTCCCAACGTCCGTTCATACAGGCGGCCTTGGTGTCCGGGTAGCCCTCTCCGGGACCGCCCCCGAACCAGGTCACCCGGTCCGCGGAGCCCGGAAGCCCGAGCCGGACACCGAGGCGCGGCAGGGGCGGTCCCCACCGGCCCTCGGGTGCCACGGACACGGTCAGCCGCAGCCGGGTGCCGTCGGATGTCCAGCGGTACACCGTGCGCAGGCCCACGTCACGGGCCGCGGGCGCGACCCGGGTGCGTACGGTCAGCGAGTCGTCGCCCGCCTCCACCGCGTCCAGGCGGTGCCGCATCCGGTGCAGGCCCAGGGCGCGCCAGAGCGGGCCGTGACGGGCGTCCGGCTGCCAGTGCGCCCCGTTGTCGTTGTCGGTCGGGGCGCGCCACACGTCGATGCGGGGGCCGGTGACCTCGACCCCGCCGAGGGCCAGCAGTGCCCCGGTGCGGGGGTCGAACGTGCCCGGCCCGAGGGTGATCACCCCGTCGCCGCGGACCGGAACCGCGGAAGGCGCGAAGGCGGGCAACGTGCGTTCCGTCAAGGGAAGTTGTGCCCAGGCGACGACATGGCCGCGCGGTCCCCAGGCCGTCTCCTCGGCCAGCACCGCCCGGACCGTCCACTGTGCCGCGACGCCCCGCGGGTCCACGGGCGGTGCCGGCAGTGCGACGTCGGCCGACTCTCCCGGCGCCAGCGCGGGCACCACGAGCGGGCCCGAGCCGACGGTCTCGCCGTCCACTTGGTACGACCACGCGAAGGCCAGCCGGGAAAGGTCCGCGAAGTCGTACCCGTTGGTGACGCGTACGGTGCCGTCCCGGCCCGCGTCGGCCGCCGGGCCCTCGGCGGAAGGCGGGAAGGAGCCCCCGCCGTCGATGCGGACGGGCTCGATGACCTTCTTGAACTCGGCGAGCCCGGGGGACGGTGTCCGGTCCGGGAAGAGCAGCCCGTCGCACACGAAGTTCCCGTCGTGCAGTTCCTCGCCGAAGTCCCCTCCGTACGCGAACCCGTGGCGCTCGTCCTGGACGCCGTGGTCGATCCACTCCCAGATGAAGCCGCCCTGGAGACGGTCGTACGTGGTGAACAGGCGCTGGTAGTCGGCGATGCCGCCGGGTCCGTTGCCCATCGCGTGCCCGTACTCGCACAGGATGAAGGGAAGGTGACGCCGCTTCAGCCCGCCGTCGTCCTGGTGCCGGCCGATCCGTTCGACCTCGGTGTGGTCGGCATACATGCGTGAATAGACGTCCGTGTCACGGCAGCCGTGGTCGCCCTCGTAGTGGAGGAGCCGGGAGCCGTCGCGGCCGCGGATCCACTCGGCCATCGCGGTGAGACCGCGCCCGGTGCCGGCCTCGTTGCCGAGGGACCACAGGACGACCGACGGATGGTTCTTGTCGCGTTCGACCATGCGGGCCACGCGGTCGAGCAGGGCGGGTGTCCAGCGCGGGTCGTCGACGGGGTTGTCGCGCCAGCCCTGTTCGGTGAAACCGTGGGTCTCCAGGTCGCACTCGTCGACGACCCACAGGCCGTAGGTGTCGCACAGGTCGAGGAAGGCGGGGTGCGGCGGGTAGTGCGAGGTGCGGACGGCGTTGATGTTGTGCCGCTTCATCAGCAGCACGTCCGCGAGCATGGTCTCGGGATCGAGCGCGCGGCCGTGCTCCGGATGCCATTCGTGCCGGTTGACGCCCTTGAAGAGGACGGCCGTGCCGTTCACCTTGATCTGCCCGTCCGCGAGTTCGACCGTGCGGAAGCCGATGCGCAGGGGGACGCGCTCGCCCTCGGTGACCAGTTCGCCGTCGTAGAGCCGGGGTGTCTCGGCGGTCCAGGGCAGCACCGGGACGGTGGCCGGGGTCCCGGCCCCGACATCGATGTCCAGGCCGGGGACGAGGACCCGGCCGTCGACGTCGGAGTCGACGCGCAGGGTCCCCAGGCCCTCGTGGTGGTCGTAGGAGGCGTGCACGAAGAAGTCGAGCGCGCTGCCCGGCGGCCGGTGCAGCAGGGTGACGTCGCGGAAGATGCCCGGCAGCCACCACTGGTCCTGGTCCTCCAGATAGGAGCCCGCCGACCACTGGTGGACCCGGACCGCGAGCACGTTGCCGCCGGGCTCGAGCAGATGGCCGACGGCGAACTCGTGCGGCAGCCGCGAGCCCTGGAACGTGCCGAGGTCCGTGCCGTTCAGCCAGACCCGGGCACAGGACTCGACCCCGTCGAAGCGCAGGACCGTACCGCCGTCCGCGGGCCAGTCCGGCGGCAGGTCGAAGCGGCGCAGATGGTCGCCGGTCGGGTTCTCGGTCGGCACGCGCGGCGGGTCGACGGGGAACGGGTAGAGGTGGTTGGTGTAGATGGGCGATCCATGACCCTGCAGCACCCAGTGACCGGGGACCTCCACCCCGGTCCAGCCGTCGGGCTCGTACCCCTCGGCCGCGAAGGAGTCGTCCTCGGCGTCGGCGGTGGGCGAGAGCCGGAAGTCCCAGCGGCCGTTCAGGGACAGGGACCGGGCGTCCGAGGAGGCGTACCAGGCGCGGGGCGGGAGAGCGCCGCTGCCGGGGGAGACGTCCTCGACGTAGTCGGTGGTGGACGGGGGAGAGGCCGGTGGTCCGGGAGAGGTGCGGAAAGACATGCGTCTCCTCGTTCAGCCCTTGATGCCGGTCTGCGCGATTCCCTGGACCAGCCAGCGCTGGAGGAAGAGGAACACGAACACCAGGGGCAGGATGGAAATGGCCGTGGCCATGAAGATCAGATGGAAGTTGACGGTCTGGTTCGTCATGTACGAGGACAGCGCGACCTGGACGGTCCAGGCGTCGGGGTTCTGGCCGATGACCAGAGGCCACAGGAAGGCGTTCCAGCCGCTGATGAACGTGATGGTCGCGATCGCGGCGAAGAAGTTGAGGGAGTTGGGCACCACGATGCGCCAGTACGCGCCCCAGTGGCCGAGCCCGTCCATGCGCGCCGCCTCCTCCAGCTCCTTCGGGAACCCCAAGAAGTACTGCCGGAAGAGGAAGCACGTGAAACCGCTGAAAAGCCCCGGAATGATGAGGCCGCGAAGACTGTCCACCCAGCCGAGCGACGACACCAGCACGAAGCTCGGCACGAAGGTCACGGCGGAGGGCACCATCAGGGTGACCAGCACCGCGTAGAAGACCTTGTCGGCGTGGCGGTACGGGATGCGCGCGAGACCGTAGCCGGCGAGCGAGCACACCAGCAGGGTGCCGAGGGTGTGCAGCACCCCGACGACGGCGGAGTTCCACAGGGAGCGGGCGAAGGGGACGGTGGGGTCGTCGAACAGCTCACGGATGTTGCCCCACTTCAGGTCCGTGGGGAAGAACTGCCAGTTCTCGCCGGTGATGGCGGCGTCGGTCGACAGGGCGTTGCGCACGAGCAGATAGAACGGGACGAGGAACAGCAGACCGGCGACCCCGGTGGCGATGTACAGCCCGGTGCTGCCGAGGACAGCGCTCCGGCCGCTTCGCCGGCGCCTCCCCGGTACGGCGGCGTGGGCCTTGCGAGCCCGCGTGACGGCGGTCATCCGGCGTCCTCCCCGCGTCCGAATCCCATGAACCTGCCCTGGAGCAGGGTCACCATGCAGATGAGCAGCGTGAGGATGACCGCGCCCGCGCTGCCCGCGCCGTAGTCCTGGGCCTGGCCCAGCGCCGTGTAGTACAGCTCGACGAGCGGCGGGCGGCCCCAGGTGGTCTTCGAGAGCAGGTTGAAGAACTCGTCGAAGGCCTGGTAGGCGGCCACGAGGAGCAGCAGGATCACAGCCGTCGAGGTGGCCCGCAGTTGCGGCAGGGTGATGTGGCGGAAGGACTGCCAGCCGGGACCGGCGCCGTCGATCGCGGCGGCCTCGTAGAGCTCCGGAGGGATGTTCTGCAGGGCGGCCAGGAAGAGGATCATGTAGAAGCCCGCCTGGAGCCAGAGCCGCGCGGTCACGATGACCAGCCAGTACCAGGGCGGATCGGGGTTGGCCAGCCAGGCGGTGTTCTCGATCCCGAACCAGCCGAGGACGGTGTTCATCAGACCGAAGCGGACCCCGCTGAAGATGGACATCTTCCAGATCAGCGAGGCGGCGACGTAGCTGCACGCGGTCGGCAGGAAGAACACCGACCGGAAGAACGCCCGCATGAACCGCAGCCGGTTCACCAGCAGCGCGAGGCCGAGGGAGAGTGCCCAGGTCAGCGGCACGATGAAGGCGGCGAAGACGGTGAACGTCACCAGCGAGCCGGTGAAGTTGCCGTTCTCCAGCATCTGCCGGTAGTTGTCGAGGCCGACGAACGTGTCGGGGGTGACGGTGAAGCGTGCCTCGAAGAAGCTCAGCCACAGGCTCCAGCCGATCGGCACGTACACGAAGACGGTCAGGCCGATGAGGAAGGGGCCGGTGAAGAGCCAGAAGGCGAGGGTGCTTCCGCCTCGCCGGAACCGCCGCGGCCGGGCCGCCGTGGCCCTGGCCGGGGCGGAACGCGAGACACCGTGCGACGTGGTGGTCGACATGTCGGGGTCCGTCCGCCGGTCTATCCGAAGAGCTTCTTGAGCTCGCGGTTCACGGTCACGTCCGCCTTGTCGAGCGCGGCCTCCGGGTCGCCGTTCTTGCGGACGCAGTTGGCGAAGACGTCCTCAAGCGCGGTGATCATGGACTGGGTCCAGCCGATGTTGTCGAAGTGCCCGTACTGGCCGAAGAGTTCGACACCCTCCGCCGGCAGACCCGACTTCAGCTTGGCGGCGGACGCGGCCAGCGAGGAACGCGGCGGGATGTGGAAGCCGTACGACAGCGACCAGTCCTCCTGGTACTTCTTCTGGTCGATCCAGAGCCACTTCACGTACTCCTTGGCCAGGTCGACGTTCCTCCCCTTGGCGTTGACGAACATCGACCATCCGCCGTTGTAGACGGACGGCTTGCCCGCGTCGGTGACCTTCGGGAAGGGGAAGACCCCGATGTCGTCGCCCAGCACCTTCTGCATCTGCGGCATGGCCCACATCCCGCAGAACTGGATCGCGCACAGGCCCTGGTTGATCGCCGACGGGTCCCAGTAGTCGGCCGGGGCGTCGAGGAGCAGATGGCCGCTGGTGAACAGGCCCCGCATCTTCTTCAGCCCCTCCTTGACCCCCTCGGTGTGGTAGGCGATCTGGTTCCTGTCGTCGAGGGTGTCGGCACCCGCGGACCAGATCATCGGGTTGATGACGGCGTGCAGGTCGTTGCCGATGAACAGGCCCTTGACCTTGCCGGTCGTCAACTTCGCGGCGGCCTCGACGAGTTCGTCGAGCGTGGTCGGCACCTTGACGCCGGCCTTCTCCAGCAGGGAGGGCCGGTAGAAGAAGAACTGCGGGTCGTCGATCATGCGGACGCCGTAGATCTTCCCGTCGACGGTGTGCGAGGCGATGTCGGCCGGGTTGAAGTCGTCCTTGACCGGATCGACGATGTCGCTCAGGTCCGCCACCTGGCCGCTCTTGACGAGCTGGATCTGCGGGTGGAACTCGAAGACGTCCGGCGCGTTCTTGGTGAGCAGTGACGCGAACAGCTTGCTCTCGAAGTCGCTGCCGGTGATCCACTGCGTGGTCACCTGTGCCGTGTCGTAGGCCTTCGCGTACCGTTTGACGGCCTGCTCGGTGCCCGCCTCTCCGTAGGCGTGGAAGTACTGGACCAGCTCCTTTCCCGAACTCCCGCCCCCGGAACGCCCGTTGTTGCTGCCGCAGGCGGCCAGCGGCCCCAGGGCGGCGAGGCCGGCGGCGGCCCGCAGTACGGATCGACGGTCCCAGTTGCTGCTCAATGCCGACATGGTGACGTCCTTGTCTTGTAGGCGGTTTGAGTGCGCTGTGCCGGTCAGGTGCGGCCGTTGGCTCGAATGCGGCGTGCGGTGCGGGACGTTAACCTTCCGCTAAGGCTTCGGCAAGGGGTTGGACGAAGTCGGCGCGAAGCGTTGCCGAGGGTTCGGGATACCGGACGCCGGGGCTCCCGTTCCATCGTGATGGCGGCCGACGGCCAGTCAACTCACATACATATAGCGGCACTTGGCGTGTGTCGCGCCGTTGGGACCGTTTCCGGCGGTCAGGCCGGAGGCGTCGTACGACTCCGGGCGGGGGCGGTCCGCCTGGCCTGCCGCTGGCCGACCGACTGGAGTGCCCCTTCGAGGGCGAACGTGGCGGCGCCCAGACAGACCGGGTCCGTCGGAATGGGCGACAGGACGATCTCCGTGACCGCGAGCGGACGTCGCAGCGCGTGCCGGGCGACGGCCTCGCGCACCTCCCGCAGCAGCGGTTCCCCGAGCGTGGCCGCGACCCAACTGCTCAGCACGACCACTTCGGGGTTGAGCAGGTTGACCAGGTCGGAGATCCCGGCGCCGAGATAACGGGCGGTGTCGCGCACGACTTTGAGGGCCACCGGGTCCTGCGCCGCGACACCCGCCGCGAGGGCGTCGATGGTGGCGGTCTGGTCCTCCGGATGCAACAGTGGGCTCCCGGGGCTCAGTTCCCGCAGGTTCAGCATGATCCCGGGCGCCCCGACATACGTCTCCACGCAGCCGTGGTTGCCGCAGTGGCACAGCCGGCCGTCCAGTACCAGCGTGGTGTGGCCCCACTCGCCGGCGCTGTTGCTGACACCGCGGTGCAGTCCGCCGCCGAGCGCGAGACCGGCACCCACGCCCGTCCCCAGATTGACCACGACGGCGTCACCGCGTCCGCGGGCCGCGCCGAACCACAGCTCGGCGACCGCGCAGGCGCGCAGCGGGTTGTCGAGATACAGGGGGTAGGCGATGTGCTCCGCGAGCAGATCGAGCAACGGCACGTCGTGCCAGTCCCAGTTGGGCGCGTACTCCGCGATCCCGGTGTCGCGGTCGACCTGTCCGGGGACGCTGACCCCCACGCCCAGGACCCGCGCGCCCTCCACCCCGGCCTGCGCGACCACCGAGCCGACGGCGGCCGCGACATGGCCGACCACCTGCTCCGGCCGGCTCTCCCCGGGGCGCATGTCCTCGTCGGCGCGGGCGAGCACGTTCAGGGCCAGGTCGAACAGCTCGACACGGACGTAGGTCTCCGCGATGTCGACGCCGATGAGGGCGCCCCCGGCCGCGTTCACCGCCACCAGCCCGCGCGGACGGCCGCCCGCGGAGTCCTCGAAGCCGACCTCGGTCAGCATCCTGAGGTCGAGCAGTTCACCGACGAGCGTCGCGACCGTGGCCAGGCTGAGCCCGGTCGCCGCCGCCAGCTCCTGCCGTGAGGTGGGGGATTCGGCGATGATCTGGCGCAGCACCTCGTACCGGTTCGCGGTGCGGATGTCACGTGATGTACCGCGCTTCATGGGGCTCCCCTCGCTCCCGCGCACCGGTTGCCGGGCGCGTCGGCCCCTGCGCGCCGCGCCAGGCTATGGCCCGCCGGGGACATTCGACAAGGGGTTAGGAAATGGGGTGGAGGAAGGGCGGCGGCCGGGGTGGAGGAGGTCAGGGGCGGGGGCCGAGAAAGTCCCGCACGAAGGCGTTGGTGAAGGTCCCCGCCGGGTCGAGCTCGCCGGCCAGCGCCCTGAACCCGTCCAGTCGCGGGGACCGTTCGCGCAGCACCGCCGACGGCACGGTGAACACCTTTCCCCAGTGCGGCCGCGGCCCGAACCGCTCCAGCGCCCGCTCGACCAGCCGGACCACCGGCAGTACGGCCTCGGTGTCCTCGACCCAGGTGAAGTGCAGGGCCACGGAGTCCCGGCCGTACGCGGGACTCAGCCACTGCTCGTCGGCGGCCACGGTCCGCACCTCGCAGATCTGCAGCACCGGGGCGATCGTCCCGCGGATCGCGTCCAGCGCGTGCAGCGCCGCCAGGGCGTCCGATCGCGCCAGCAGATACTCCGACTGCAGCTCGGCCCCGCTGCTCGGCGTGAACTCGGCCCGGAAATGCGGCAGTCGCTCGTGCCAGGGGCCCGGTACCCCGAGCTGTTCGGTGCAGTTGCGGGCGGGCATGCCCGGCACCGGGTGCAGGGCCTCGGTCGCGGGCGCCGCCCACGGGAAGTCCGGCGACGGCCGGTCCGTACTCCGTTTGAGCCAGACCTGCCGGAAGCCGGGGCGCCCCCAGTCGGTGAACAGGCTCACGCTGTAGGCGGATGCCGCGACCGTCTCGAAGTCCAGCCCCTCCAGCGGGAGTTCGGTGAACACGTGCTGGCTCACCTCGAAGTCCGGTTCCAGGTCGAGGGTGAGCGCGGTGACCACACCGAGCGCGCCCAGCGAGGTCACGGTGCCGCCGAACCGCTCCTCGCCCCGGCCGATCACCAGGGAGGAGCCGTCCGCTGTGATCAGCTCCACCTCGCGCACGGCGGCGGCGAGCGACCCGTTCGTGACCCCGGACCCGTGGGTGCCGGTGGCGACCGAACCCGCCACCGAGATGTGCGGAAGGGAGGCCATGTTGTGCAGCGCGAGTCCGTGCTCGTGCACCCGGCGGGCGAGTTCGGCGTACCGGACCCCGCCCGAGACCCGTACCGTGCGGGCCGTCGTGTCGACGTCCACCGCGGGCTCCAGCCCGGCCAGCGACAGCAGGACGCCGTCGGCGCCCGGCTCGGCGATCTCGTTGAACGAGTGCCCGCTGCCCAGCACCCGGACACGGGAGCTGTCCGCGACCAGCGCGCGCAGCGCGTCGAGCGAGGAGGGCCGGTGCAGCTCCTTGGCCGCGTACGTGATGTTGCCGGCCCAGTTGGTCAGGGTCCGAGTCATCCCTGTCGTCCCTCCCGCGAGTGGCTGTGCGTGGCCCATGCAATGACCACCGGGGGGAACCTATCCCGTCGGTCCGTCGCGGTGGCAGACCGGTCCGTTGACCCGCCCGCGTGGCGCGACCTACGGTAGAGAGCGCTTGCTGTCCTCGGAGCCGCCGAATGGGAAGGCCACCTCCTTGCCTGAACGTCCAGTGGAGCCGCCCTTCGGGCGTCCCGTGGCGATGTTCGCCATGACCCCCGAGAACGTGCCGCTGATCTTCCCTCCGGACACCCTCGCCCGGCTGCGCGAGCGGGTGGACGTCGATCCCTCGCTCGTGGCGGGCGACTTCGCCGATCCGCGCGTACGGGCCCGGCTCGCGGACACCGAGATCCTGATCACCGGCTGGGGGTGCCCCCGCCTCGACGCGGCCGCGCTCGACGCCGCTCCGAAGCTTCGGGCCGTGCTCCACGCCGCCGGCTCCGTGAAGGGCTTCGCGACCCCCGAGGTGTGGGAGCGCGGCATCGTCGTCTCCTCGGCCGCCGCCGCGAACGCGCTGCCCGTCGCCGAGTACACGCTCGCCATGATCCTGCTCGCGGGCAAGGACGTCTTCGCCCACCGGGAACGCCTGCGTGCCGAACGGGCCTTCCCCTACGGCGAGATCCTCCCCGGCATCGGCAACTTCGGCCGCCGCGTCGGCATCGTGGGCGCCTCCCGCATCGGCAGACGCCTCATCGAACTGCTCCGCCCCTTCGACCTGTCGGTGAACCTCGCCGACCCCTACGTCGACGAGGCCGGGGCGGCCGCCCTCGGTGTCCCCCTGCTGCCGCTCGACGAACTGCTCGCCGGCAGCGACATCGTCACCGTCCACGCCCCGCAGACCCCGGAGACCCGGCATCTGATCGGCCGCCGCGAACTCGCCCTGATGCCCGCCGGATCGGTGCTCGTCAACACCGCGCGCGGCTCCCTGGTCGACCACGACGCCCTGATCGAGGCGCTGCGCGCCGGACGTGTCGGCGCGATCCTCGACGTCACGGACCCCGAGCCGCTGCCCGCCGACTCCCCGCTGTACGACCTTCCGAACGCCTTCGTCACCCCTCACCTGGCCGGCTCGCAGGGCAACGAGGTCGCCCGCCTCGGCCTGACCGTGCTGGCGGAGGCCGAACGCCTGCTGTCCGGGCGGACGCCGGAGTTCAGGATCGACGTGGCGGAGCTGGACCGGAGCGCCTGACGGCGGCGTCGCACGCCGCCACCGGCGTCGCCGAACGGCTCGGCACCCTCGCCGGAGCGACCTGCCCCCTCACCCGGCGGGGTGTACGCCGTCGGACCAGGCCGTCAGCGGGCGGGCCGGACCGTCAGCGGGCGGGCCGGGCCAGGAACGCCTCCGCCGTCGCCGTGAACCGCTCCGGATCGTCGAGCCACGGGAAGTGTCCGGCCCCGGCCTGTACGACGAGCTCGGCGCGCGGGAACAGGGCGGCGACCTCGGCCATCGCGGGCGCCGGGGAGTTCAGGTCGGCCTCTCCGGCGACCACGAGCACCGGGGAGGCCAGGCGGGCGAGGGCCGCCCGGGTGGCGTCCGGCGCGAACGCGCCGTCGGAGAAGCGGGCCGCGGCCTCGTGGTTCTTGTGCGCGTCCTCCGCGTCCCGGTGCGCTCGCGCGCTCTCGTCCCAACGGCCGTACCAGAAGGGGGCGATCGCTCGGAACGCGGCGGCGTCGCCCTTCCCGGCGACGATCGACTCAAGGGCCGCGAACGCCTCCGGGAACCACGGCTCGTCCTCGCGGAGCAGTGCCGTCGCCCGTCTGACCTCCGGAGTGATCTCGATCCCCAGGGCGAAGACGCTCGGGGTGATCAGCGCGAGCCGCCCGACACGCTCCGGATACCGCTGCGCGTACAGGACGGCCAGATTCGTCCCGGCGGAGTGCGCGAGCAGGTCCATCCGGCCGAGACCGAGGTGCTCGCGCAGGGCCTCGACGTCGTCGACGAGCCGGTCGCAGCGGTACGAGGCGGGGTCGGCCGGGATCGCGGACCCGCCCGTGCCGCGCGGGTCCGCCATGATCAGCCGCCGGTGCGCGGACAGTCCGCCCAGGTCACCGAGGTACGCGCAGTCCTGCATCGGCCCGCCGGGCAGACACACCACCGGCGGCCCGTCCCCGTAGGCGTCGAAGGTCAGCTCGGTCCCGTCGTACGAGGTGAAGGCAGGCATGGCGACGACTCTCGCAGCGGCGCCCGGACGGAGCAAACGAGATCCGGCGCGGCGGTGGCCTCCCGCGGCGCGGGGGGACCCGGCACGGCCGATGTCCGGGCGGGGGCATACCGTGAGGAGTCGAACACGTCGGACGAAGCAGGTCGGGAGCGAGGAGAACGGGATGGGCAGCCGCACCGCGCTGGTCGAGGATCTGATGGAGCGGTTCCCGCACGTGCCACGGGAAGCCGTCATCAAGGAGGACCTGCTCCGCGGGGGCGTGGCCTTCGACGCGTCCGCCCTCAGCGACAACGAGGGCGGCGAGGTCAAGCCGAAGTCGTACTTCATCTTCTCCTTCGACCACGGCACCCTCCCCGAGCTGGGCGAGGCCGCGCTCCGGCGCCCGCCCGAGGAGATCATCCTCACCGGAGGCCCGTACGACCTGCGGCGCACCGTCGTGTCCGTGCGGGTCAATCCCGCCTCGCCCTACCGTGTCGCCGCCGACGACGAGGGCGTCCTCGGCCTGTACCTCGACGGGAAGCGGATCTCCGACGTCGGCGTGCCGCCGATGCCCGAGTACTACCGGCACACCCTCTCCAACGGAAAGTCCGTGATGGAGGTGGCCCCCACGATCCAGTGGGGCTACCTGATCTACCTCACCGTCTTCCGGGTCTGCCAGTACTTCGGCGCCAAGGAGGAGTGCCAGTACTGCGACATCAACCACAACTGGCGCCAGCACAAGGCGGCGGGCCGCCCCTACACCGGGGTGAAGGACGTCGAGGAGGTCCTGGAGGCCCTGGAGATCATCGACCGGTACGACACCGCGAAGGCGTCGACGGCGTACACGCTCACCGGCGGCGCGATCACCAAGACGGTGGCCGGACGCGACGAGGCCGACTTCTACGGCCACTACGCCAAGGCCATCGAGGAGAGGTTCCCCGGGCGCTGGATCGGCAAGGTGGTGGCCCAGGCGCTGCCGCGCGACGACGTGCAGCGGTTCAAGGACTACGGCGTGCAGATCTATCACCCGAACTACGAGGTGTGGGACCGCCGGCTGTTCGAGCTGTACTGCCCCGGCAAGGAGCGTTACGTCGGCCGGGACGAGTGGCACAAGCGCATCCTGGACTCCGCCGAGATCTTCGGCGCCCGCAATGTGATCCCGAACTTCGTCGCGGGCGTGGAGATGGCCGAGCCCTTCGGCTTCACCAGCGTCGACGAGGCCATCGCCTCGACGACCGAGGGGCTGCGCTTCTTCATGTCGCACGGCATCACGCCCCGCTTCACCACCTGGTGCCCCGAGCCGACCACCCCGCTGGGCAAGGCCAACCCGCACGGCGCGCCGCTGGAGTACCACATCCGTCTGCTGGAGGCGTACCGCGCCACTATGGACGACTTCGGGCTCAAGTCGCCGCCCGGCTACGGAGAGCCCGGCCCGGGCCGCGCGGTCTTCTCCGTCAGCTCCTTCATGGACAGCCTCCCCGCGCAGGAGCCGGTCTCCCAGGTGTGAGACCCGTGCCCTCGGGGCGCCCCGCACGACCCGGACGTC
Source organism: Streptomyces sp. NPDC005070 (assembly GCF_053600395.1). Taxonomy (NCBI): domain Bacteria; kingdom Bacillati; phylum Actinomycetota; class Actinomycetes; order Kitasatosporales; family Streptomycetaceae; genus Streptomyces; species Streptomyces sp. NPDC005070. The sequence continues at coordinate 67,326 of NZ_JBSFZS010000013.1, forward strand.
GTCCCGACGTCCGGGTCGTCGTGCGTCGAGCGGTGTGCGTCGCGCGTCGGGAGTGGGGTGTCGCACGTCGGGAGTGGGGTGTCGGGTGGGGGAGCGGGGGTCAGTGGGCGTTCTGTGAAAGTTGAAGCGTTCGGTCCCGCCGGGCAGGCGTTCCGTACGACACTCGGGCCACCCGAGTCCCGGCTCGGGCAGCCGGAGACCGGACCGAGGTCGCCGGCGTTCGGCCGGCCGTCCTGTGATCGCGCGACCGCATGATGTGACGGCGTCGCTTGTCAGTTGTGTCGGAACCGTGAAAGGCTCTGGCCCGTTGTCGAGACGCCCTCAACTCCCGCTGAAAAAAGGTGAGTTGGGCGTTTGTGTGACGTTGCACGCGGAAGCCGTGGATGCAGGAGTCCCCCATGCCAGACCTGCCGACCCCCCAGGACGCCGCCGAGGCCGCGCTGTTCTCGGAGTGCTGGGACGCCGTCCTGTCGTACGCCGATCTGTGCACGTCCGGCTCCGCCGCGGCCACCCAGCTCGCCACCGAGGCGTTCACCCACGGTATCCACGAGGCGCGCTCGGCCGCGGCCCGTACGAAGACCACGGGCCGCAGAAACCCCGGGCTGCCCCGGATTCCCCTGCTCCTGAACTCGGTTCGGACCACTGCCGCCGCTTGGGAGGCGCACGGCCAGGGACACCGGCTGGACCCGGACCTCAGGCTCTGGCTCAACTCCGAGAAGGCCGCCCGCTACACGGGGCCGCCGCTGCACCGCCCGGTCGCCCTGCGAGGTCTGAGGGACCTTCAGGAACCCGACGCCGCCCTGCTGTGGCTGGTCGAGGTGGAGGCCCTCCCGCTGCCCGCGGTGGCCCGGCGGCTCGCTCTCGACCCGGTGGCGGCCGCCGAGGAACTCGGCCAGGTCCGGGCGCTGTTCAGGGACCGCTGTCACCGCAACCACCTCGACACCCCGATGGACGCCGACTGCCGCAGCTACGCCCGGCTTCTCGACGCGGTCACCCGCTCGCCGGGCGCCGAGACGCCCGAGGACCTCTCGCAGCACCTCGCCCGGTGCGTGGAGTGCGCGGAGGCCGCGGCCTGTCTGCGGCTGCACGGCGGCGGACTCCCCGCCGCGCTCGCGGGAGGAGTGATCGGCTGGGGCGGCCTCGCCTATCTGGAACGCAGGCGCCGCGCCGCCGAGGCCGGGCTGGCCGGCGGTCGTACGGACGCGGCCGCGGACACCGGTTTGGCCGAGGTGAAGGAGGCCGCGCCCCGGATCGGCCGCACCGGACTGCTGGTCGCCGCCGTCATCGTCTCGGGCCTCGCCCTCACCGTCTCCCTGATGCCCTTCGGCACCGGCGGCAGTGGCGCCGCCTCCGCGCGCGGTGACGCGGCCGACCGCCGTCCGGTGGCCGACCCGGGCGGGTCCTCCCCGGCGGCGACCACCCGTGCCGAGGGTTCGCTCGTCTCGCCCGAGCCCGTGGACGCCACTACCGACGCGGGCTCGAAGTCCGGCCCCGAGCCCCAGGGCACGTCCTCGTCGTCCCCCGCGCACGCCACCGCCAAGGCCCCGGGATCCAAGGACTCCACACAGCCCGCGCCCGCCACGAGGAGCCCCGCGACCTGCGAGGCGACGTACGCCCTCGTCGACCAGTGGACGGACGGCTTCCAGGCCACCGTCACCGTCACGTCCGAAGAGGCCCTCGACACCTGGCAGATCGGCTGGACCTTCGACGACGGCCAGCGGGTCACGCAGATGTGGGACGGCACCGTCGCCCAGACCGGCTCCCGGGTGACCGCTTCCGCCAAGGACTACAACAAGTCCGTGGCCGCGGGCGGGTCCTTCACGGTCGGCTTCAACGGAAGCTGGAGCGGCGGGAACTCCGCTCCGGACGCCTTCACGCTCAATGGCGGGCGCTGTACGACGGCACGGTGACCCGGCGGGACATCTGATCGGGGCATTTAAATCGATTGACGGGTCCGCGGGGGCCCCCGATACAGTTCACGTGTCGGCATCGAGGCGTGGGTCTCGAGCGAGTACCAGGAGGTGTGACCGATGGCTGTCGTTGCGATGGGCGCTGCCCGCATTCAGAAGTGCATCAAGTCCACCTCCGTGGCCGCCGGCTGACCTTCCTCCTTCCTTCGCGCCGCAGTGCGCGTCGCCGGGGCCGCCCTTGTGAAGGGTCTCCCTTGACTTCCAGCTCCGCCTTCCCGACTCCGTCCGCCTCTCTGGAGCTCTCCCCGCTCGTCCCGTACGGCTGGGACGACGCCTGGGCGGACGAGTTCGCTCCCTACGACTCCGAAGGGCTCGTCGCCGGACGGGTGATCCGCGTCGACCGCGGCCAGTGTGACGTCGCCACCGCGAACGGCGTCATCCGCGCCGACACCGCCTTCGTGACACCGCACGATCCGCTGCGCGTCGTGTGCACCGGTGACTGGGTCGCCGTCGAACCGGCCGGCAACCCGCGCTACGTACGGGCGTATCTGCCCCGCCGTACGGCCTTCGTGCGCTCCACCTCCTCCAAGCGGTCCGAGGGGCAGATCCTCGCGGCCAACGTCGACCACGCCGTCGTGGCCGTCTCCCTCGCCGTCGAGCTCGACCTGGGCCGCGTCGAGCGCTTCCTCGCGCTGGCCTGGGAGTCCGGCGCGCAGCCCGTGGTCGTCCTCACCAAGGCCGACCTGGTTCCGGAGGCGGCGACCCTCGCGCATCTCGTCCAGGACGTGGAGACCTCCGCGCCCGGGGTCACCGTCCTCGCCGTCAGCTCCTCGACGGGAGCCGGTCTCGACGTCCTGGAAGCCGTGCTCGCGGGCGGTACGGCCGTCCTGCTCGGCCAGTCGGGCGCGGGCAAGTCCACCCTGGCCAACGCGCTGGTCGGCGTGGACGTCATGGACGTACAGGCGACCCGCGACATGGACGGCAAGGGACGGCACACCACGACGACCCGCAACCTGCTCGTGCTGCCCGGTGGCGGTGTCCTCATCGACACTCCGGGGCTGCGCGGAGTGGGGCTGTGGGACGCCGGGAGCGGGGTCGGGCAGGTGTTCTCCGAGATCGAGGAGTTCGCCGCCGACTGCCGCTTCCAGGACTGCGCCCATGTCGCCGAGCCCGGGTGCGCGGTGCTCGCGGCCGTCGACTCCGGCGACCTGCCGGAGCGGCGGCTGGAGAGCTACCGCAAGCTGCTCCGCGAGAACCAGCGGATCGTCGCCAAGACGGACGCCCGGGTGCGCGCCGAGATCCGCCGCGACTGGAAGCGCAAGGGAGCGGAGGGCCGCGCCGCCATGGAGGCCAAGCGGGGCCGCCGGTAGCCGGGCACGGGTGGAGGGCCGGGAGCTCCCGGCCCTCCAGCCCGGTCCACGGTCCTCCACCCCGGTCCACCGGGCCCGGGTGCCGTGTCCGATTTCCGCCAGCCCTGTCGTTCGGGCGGGGTCACACTGGAACGGTGAACGCCGAGGACACCAGGTACGAGGACACCAGGTACGAGGCCGTGCGGAGCCGGGACGCCCGGTTCGACGGGGAGTTCTTCTTCGCCGTGCGGACCACCGGGATCTACTGCCGGCCGAGCTGCCCCGCCGTGACGCCGAAGCGGCGCAACGTGCGGTTCTACGCGACGGCCGCCGCCGCGCAGGGCTCGGGTTTCCGGGCCTGCCGCCGATGCCGCCCGGACGCGGTGCCGGGCTCCGCGGCCTGGAACGTACGGGCCGATGTCGTCGGCCGCGCCATGCGCCTGATCGGCGACGGAGTGGTGGACCGCGAGGGCGTCGGCGGCCTCGCCGCGCGGCTCGGGTACAGCACCCGCCAGGTCCAGCGGCAGCTCACGGCGGAGGTCGGCGCGGGTCCGGTCGCGCTGGCCAGGGCCCAGCGGGCGCACACCGCGCGGATCCTCCTCCAGACCACCGAACTCCCCGTCACCCAGATCGCGTTCGCGGCGGGGTTCGCCAGCGTGCGCCAGTTCAACGACACGGTCCGCACGGTCTACGCGTCCACGCCGAGCCAGTTGCGGGCCGCGGCGCCGCGCGGCGCCTCCGCCGCCCGCAGCGCGGCCACCCCCGCCGCGGGAGTCCCGCTCCGGCTCGCCCACCGGGGCCCCTACCAGTCCACCCCCGTCTTCGACCTGCTGGCCGCCGAGGCCGTCCCGGGTGTCGAGGCCGTCGGCGGAAGCCGCGGCCGCCGCACGTACCGCCGGACGCTGCGGCTGCCGTACGGCACGGGAATCGTGGCCGTCGAGGAACGGCCGGGCACCCCGGCGGGCCGCCGCCCCCGGTCCGGCGCGACGGGCCGGACCGACGGAGCACCGGGCCCCGCCGACGCCGCCCACCCCGGAGGCTGGCTCGACGCCCGGCTGCACCTCACCGATCTCCGGGACCTCACGACCGCCGTGCAGCGACTGCGCCGGCTCCTCGACCTCGACGCCGATCCGTACGCCGTCGACGAGAGGCTGGGAGCGGACGCGCGGCTGGGTCCGCTGGTCGCGGCGCGGCCGGGCCTGCGCTCGCCGGGCACCGCCGATCCGGACGAACTGGCGGTACGGGCGCTGGTCGGGGCGGCGGAGGCCGAGCGGCTGGTGCTGCGGTACGGCAGGACGCTGGACGCCGAGTGCGAGACGCTCACCCATGTCTTCCCCGAGGCCGCCGTCCTCGCGGAGGCGGAGCCCGGTGGACCGCTCGGCGCGCTGACCGCGGCGCTCGCCGACGGCACCCTGCGGCTCGACCCGGGCGCGGACCGCGAAGAGGCGCGGGCGGCGCTGCTCGCGCTGCCCGGCATGGACGAGGGCACCGCCGCCGTCATCCGCACCCGGGCCCTCGGCGACCCGGACGTGGCACCGCCCGGGACGGACGCCCCGGACACCTGGCGGCCCTGGCGCTCGTACGCCGTCCTCCATCTGAGGGCGGCGGCGGGGGAGTTCAGTCCTCCAGACCCCAACTGTGGATCCGCCGGGGATGGATCCGGATCAGTTCCTCGCTGAAGTGCGGGCCCAAGTCGTGGGCGCCGGTGAGGAGTTCCGCCTCTCCGCGGATGTCGACCCCCCGGACCTTCCACGGCTGGACGCTGACGATGTCGTCGACGACGAGCGCGACCTTCGGGTTCTTCCGTAGGTTGCGCCACTTCTTCGTGGCGCCCATCGAGTAGCCGCCGATCAGGATGGTCCCGTCCTCCTGGGGGAAGAAGCCGACGGGGTTCGCCTGGGGCTGCCCGAGTGGGTCGACGGTGGCCAGCCGCCCCAGTCGCTGCGACCTCAGATACGCGCGCTCGGCCTCACTGAATTCGGTCATGACAGCAGCCAAACACGCCACCGCCCCCCGGCGCATCGGGTTGCGGTCCTAGGACCGGAGGAGGAGAAGCGGCCGCATCCGGTCCCGTCCGGTTCGGGTGCGTCCGGTCCCGGCCGGTCCGGTTCGGGCGCCTGCGGCCCTGGCGGTGCGGTTCGGGTGCCTGCGGCCCCGGTCGGTCCCGTTCGGGCGCGTCCGACGGTGTGATGATGTGATGCGGGGGCGCGCGGGTGGGGAATCGATCGCCGCATGTCCCGCGCGATCATGTTCCGGCGTCTCCTCGTTCCTCTGGCGACCGTCCTGGTCCTCGCCTCCACCGGTGTGATCGCCGAAGCGCGGTCCACGCCCGGCCGGAGCGCCCCGAATCCGGCCCGGACCTGGACGGGGACCTGGGAGGCCGCGCCCTCCGGTACCGCGCCCGCGCTGCCCGGCGCCTCGATCCGCAATGTCGTCCACACCAGCGTCGGCGGCGGGGCCGCGCGTGTCCGGCTGTCCAACCGGCTCGGCACACGGCCGCTCCGGCTCGGTTCCGTGACCCTGGCGTTGCAGCTTCCCGGCGAGCCGGGGAGCCCCCGGGCCGTCGCGGGCTCCGTGCGCGAGGTCACCTTCTCCGGAGCCCGATCGGTCACCGTCCCGGCCGGCCGGGACCTGGTCGGCGACCCCGTCGCGCTGCGCGTCCCCGCCGACGCCAACCTGCTCGTCTCGGTGCACACTCCGGACGATTCCGGCCCGGCGACCTACCATCGCTCCGCGCTCCAGGCCAGCTTCGTCGCGCCCGGGGTCGATCGAACCGCCCAGGAGAGCGGCGCGGCCTACACCGCCAGGGTCAGCAGTTGGTACTACGTGACCGGTGTCGACGTGCTCGGCGCTTCGGCCGCGGGCAGTGTCGTCGCGCTCGGCGACTCGATCACCGACGGCACCGGCTCCTCGTTCGACGCCAACCACCGCTGGCCCGACCGGCTCGCCGCCCGGCTGCGCGGGCTCCCCGCGCACCGCAGGCCCGGTGTCCTCAACGCGGGGATCTCCGGGAACCGCCTCCTGCTCGACGGCCGGGGCCCGAGCGCCCTGACCCGCCTGGACACCGACGTCTTCTCCCGCGCGGGTGTCCGCACGATGATCGTGCTGGAGGGCATCAACGACATCAAGGGAACCCCGGAGCAGACGGACCCGCGCGCCCTGGAGGACGCCTACCGGCTCGTCGTGCGCCGCGCCCACGCCCGCGGCATCGGGGTCATCGGCGGCACGATCACCCCGTACGGCGGTCACGGCGCGTACACCCCCGCCCGGGAAGCCGTGCGGCAGGCCGTCAACACCGCCATCCGGACCCATCGGATCTTCGACGCGGTCGCGGACCTCGACGCCGCCGTCCGCGACCCTGCCCGCCCGAGCCGGATCCTCCCGGCCTACGACCCCGGGGACCACCTGCACCTCAACGACGCCGGCATGCGCGCCCTGGCCGACACGATCGACCTGCGGACCCTGACGGCGAAGCGCCTCAGCCCCAGATGACCGCTCCCAGCCACGCCCCGAGGATCAGCAGGCAGGCGAGGAGTTCCGTCAGCACGCTCCAGCCGCCCGCACGCATCGCGGTCCGCACCGAGGCCTTCGCCGGGCCGTGCCCGCCCAGGCGCAGCCGCTCGCTGAGATAGATCCCGCCGATGAACCCGGCCACGGCGCCGACCACCGGGACCAGGAAGAAGCCGAGGAAGGACCCGCCACCCGCGTACACCGCCATTCGGGTGGTGGCGCCGCTCTCGCGCAGCCGCCGTGGCGGCAGCATCCAGCGGATGGCCTGGGAGAGCAGCAGGACGGCCGTCGAGGCGACCAGGACGGCCCAGGACAGGGTCTGCGGGTAGCTCAGCGCCCACCACAGCACGGCGGCCCAGACGAGCCACGACCCCGGCAGACCGGGCACCAGTACTCCGACCAGGCCGAGCAGGATGACCACGCCGACCAGCAGGAGTTCCCACACTCCCATCTGCCCAGACTGCCCGAGCGGACGGCAGGGCGCAGGTCAGCCCCGGGCGACCCAGTCGCGTTCGTACGCGTGCCAGCCGAGCTGGAGCCGGGTCGTCACGCCGGTCAGCTCCATCAGGCGTTTGACCCGGCGCTGCACGGTCCTGAGGCCCAGGTCGAGCTGTTTGGCGACGCTCGCGTCGGTCAGCCCCGCGAGGAGCAGCGACAGGATCTCCAGGTCGGTGGTGTCGGGGCCGTCCGGTTCCTGCTCCAGCACGCCCCGGCTGCCCAGCCGCAGCGGCAGCGCGTCCCGCCACACGGAGTGGAACAGCCCCGCCAGCAGCTCCAGGAGTCCGCTCGCGTGCACGACCAGCGCGGCCGGCTCCGCGGTGTGCGAGGTGAGCGGCACCATGGCGAGCGCCCGGTCGGCGATCACCAGCTTGGTCGGCACCCGGTCCACGACCCGGACCTGCTCGTCGCGGCCGAGCGCGGCCGACAGCTCGGTGATCCCGCCGGGCTGGTCGAGAACGGCCCGCTCGACGACCACGCGGTAGCGGACACCGCGGCCCGCTGCCTGCTCCTCGGCGTCGTTGTCCGTGCCGGAGACCACCATCGGGGTGCCGGTGACCAGCGCGCACACCTCCTCGACGGCGCCGAGCTGGAGCTGGAGGAAGCGCTGGGAGACCGCCGCGGCGCCGATCACCACCTCGACCAGGTCGTGCACGGCCGGTTCGCCCGCCGTGCCCCGGTACTCCTCGGCCAGCAGCGCGGCCGCCAGCTCCGCCTTCTCCAGTTCGTGGCGCTGCTGGGTGAGCAGCGCGCCGAGGGCGACTCCCGGCGGCGCGGCGACCCAGCGTCCGGGCCGCGCCGAGGACTGGGCGGCCAGGCCGCGCAGCTCCAGCCGGCGCAGCGCGCGCTCCGTCTCGTGCTCGCCGAGCGTGAGCCGGCGCGCGAGATCGGGCACCTCGGCGGCGCCCACGGACACCAGCGCGCGGTACGCCGTTTCGTGGGTCTCGTCCAGACCTATCGCTCCCAGCATGCGGCGATGCCCTTCCCGTGGTTGCGTTCCGGCCGGCCGGCAGCGTCGTGGCGGAAATCGGCCACGGCGCAAACCCGCCTCGGCACATCATCGCCGTACCCCCCGCCCCTCTGACAAGCTCACGTCACCGAGGTGCCGACCGGCGTGGTCGGCCGGTCCACGGCGTGCGCTGCGGCCCCGGTCACCCAGGCGCCGCCGGGCGGTTCTCCCGTGGGGGGTGGGGCCGCCCGGCGGTCAGGCGTTCGCACCCGCCGGTACGGATCCCCGTTCGCCCGTTCATCCGTTCGACAGTTCGCTGGGCTCGTCGTTCGGCGGTCCGCGTCTTGGCCGGTTTTTCCGGATGCCCCGTTTTCAACCGGCTGTCTCGGTGGACAATCGGGAGCATGAGCCAGCAGGGGGAGAAGCCCACCGGTCACGAGGACGACTGGTGGCGGCAGTTGTACGACGACTCCACCGAGGACACGGGGCCCGCGGCCGTGCCCGATTCCCTCGACGACCGGTTCGCGTCGGCGTCCGGGACGCTCGGGGACGGACTCGGCACGGGCCCGGAAGCAGGGCCGGACGCCGGTCCCGGGCCCCGGCGAGAGCTGCTGTCCGACGCTCGGTCCGCGCCGGGGCGTACACCGGCATCGCGGCCGCCGTCCGGGTCGGGACGAACGCCCACGCCGGACGTGCCGCCCACGCCGCCACGGACGCCGACATCGCCGGACGCGCGGTCCGCCTCCGATCCGAGGTCCGCCGCGGACGCGGGGTCCTTCCCGGGGCGCGGGTCCGTCCCGCGGCCCGGCTCACGCGGGCTCGACGGTCCGCCACGCCCCGAGCGGCCTCCCACCGTTGCGGAGCCCTCGTCGCCCGAGGCCGGGAAGCGGCCGCCCCCGCTGCCGAAACAGCCTCCCGCCGGATCGGCGCGACTCCAGGGCACGGCCGGGCCGACCTCGCCCCCGCCGCCGAGCCCGGGACCCGGCACCTCGGCCTCCGCCCCGCCCGGCGGCGACCCGCCCGAGGAGACGCCCTCCGACGGGCCCGTGTCCCGGCCGGGCCGCTGGGAGCGGGGCCCGGTGCGGGGGCCCGACGCGGACAGCGGCCCGCCCGGCCGCGAGACGCCCCCCTCGGAGCCCGCTTCCTGGGAGCCGACCCCGTGGGAGCCGACCCCCTGGGAACCCCCGTCCTGGGAGCTCCCGCCCGCCGGTCCGGCACCCGCCGCCCCCTCGGCCCTGCCGTCCGGTCCGAAACCGCCGGGCTTCACCCCTCAGGACGCCGCCCCGCACGCCTCCCGGGACACCCGGAGCGACCCGCCCTCGGCGCCTCCCGCCGCCCCGGTGCCTCCGTCGAGGACACCGTCGGACGTGCCGCCGAAACCCGGGTCGGCTCCCTCCGTACGCCCGGACGCGACGGCCCCCGCACCGGCGGCGGACGCGCTGCCCAGCACCACCGGGGGCTTCCGGACACCGCCGTCCGAGCCGGCCCCCGAGGACCTGCCGGCGGACGAGCCCCGGCCGACGGTCCTGTCCGTCGTCGAGCCGCCGCCGCCCGCCGGACACGTCGGCTCCGGCCCGCCCACCTACGACCCCGAACCGACCGCGCTGCCCGCCGTCGAGCCCGACGAACTCGGTGACCTGGTCGCCGACACCGTGCTGGACGGCGCACGGTACGGGACGAGCACCCTGCGGGCCGTGTCCGTGCGCGGCGATTCCGCGCGCTACCGGGGTGAGCCGCGCCGCGACGCGTTGCTCACCGCCCGGTTCGGGACGGGTGAGCAGGCGCTCGTCCTGGTCGCGATGGCGACGGGCGCGCGCGCCACCTCGGGCGCGCACCGGGCGGCCGCGGAGGCGTGCCGGTGGATCGGGCAGGCCGTCGGGCGCAGCCACGAACGGCTGGCCGCCGACATCAGGGCCGCCCGGCGCGGCGAGCTGAAGTCGGGACTGCACCGGCTCACCGACCGCAGCCTCGGCAAACTGCGGGCGAGCGCGGCGGAGCAGGGCGTCGAACCGGAGGAGTACACGGCGGGCCTGCGCTGTCTGCTGCTGCCGGCCGATCCCGAGTGCCGTACCCGGGTCTTCTTCGGCGTCGGAGCGGGCGGTCTGTTCCGGCTGCGGGACGGCGCGTGGCAGGACATCGAACCGCGGGTCGCCGACACGACCGGGGAGGCCGTCGTCGGCTTCGGGTCACCGCCCCACGAGACTCCCGAGGGCGACCGGCTCACGATGGACCTGGGCATCACGACGCCTCCGAGCCCGTACGAACCAGCCCCCAGGCCCCCGCACGCCCCGTTCCGGTTCCGAGCCTCCGTAGCCCGCCCGGGTGACACGCTCCTGCTGTGCACGGGCGGCCTCGCGGAGCCGCTGCGCGGCGAGCCCGAGCTGGCCGAGTACCTGACGACACGGTGGTCGGCGGGTGATCCGCCCGGTCTCGCCGCGTTCCTCGCGGACGCGTCGGCGCGGGTCAAGGGGTACGCCGACGACCGGACGGCCGCCGCCGTGTGGGAGGCGTAACCGCGCCGCGTGTGAATTCATGGATCCGAGGGATGAGCCGGGGAACGAGGGGGACCCGGGACACCCGAGGGTTCGAGGATCACGAAGAGGTGTGCGGCATGGCCAAGCAGAACGTCGCCGAGCAGTTCGTCGACATCCTCGTCCGCGCGGGGGTCGAGCGGCTGTACGGAGTCGTGGGCGACAGCCTCAACCCGGTCGTGGACGCGATCCGGCGCAACGCGGCCATCGACTGGATCCAGGTCCGCCACGAGGAGACCGCCGCCTTCGCCGCGGGCGCCGAGGCCCAGATCACGGGCAGGCTCGCGGCCTGCGCCGGCTCCTGCGGTCCCGGCAACCTCCACCTCATCAACGGCCTGTACGACGCGCACCGCTCCATGGCCCCCGTGCTGGCCCTCGCCTCGCAGATCCCCTCCAGCGAGATCGGCCTCGGCTACTTCCAGGAGACCCACCCCGACCAGCTCTTCCGCGAGTGCAGTCACTACAGCGAACTCATCTCCAGCCCGAAGCAGATGCCGCGGCTCCTGCAGACCGCCATCCAGCACGCGGTGGGCCGTTCCGGTGTCAGCGTGGTGTCGCTGCCGGGTGACATCGCCTCCGAGCCTGCCCCGGACAAGCCGGTCGAGACCGCCCTGGTGACGTCGCGGCCCACCGTCCGGCCGGGCGACGCCGAGATCGAGGAACTCGTCGCGATGATCGACGAGGCGGAGAAGGTCACCCTGTTCTGCGGCAGCGGCACGGCGGGCGCGCACGCCGAGGTCATGGAGTTCGCCGAGAAGATCAAATCGCCGGTCGGACACGCGCTGCGCGGCAAGGAATGGATCCAGTACGACAATCCCTTCGACGTCGGGATGAGCGGACTCCTCGGCTACGGGGCGGCCTACGAGGCGACCCACGAGTGCGACCTCCTGATCCTGCTGGGCACCGACTTCCCGTACAACGCCTTCCTGCCCGACGACGTCAAGATCGTCCAGGTCGACGTGCGGCCGGAGAACCTGGGGCGCCGGTCGAAGCTGGATCTGGCGGTGTGGGGTGACGTGCGGGAGACACTGCGCTGTCTGGTCCCACGGGTGCGGCCCAAGGGGAACAGGCGCTTTCTCGACAAAATGCTGAAGAAACATTCGGACGCCCTCGAAGGGGTCGTCAAGGCGTACACCCGCAAGGTCGACCGGCACGTCCCGATCCACCCCGAGTACGTCGCCTCGGTGCTCGACGAACTCGCCGACGAGGACGCGGTGTTCACGGTCGACACCGGAATGTGCAACGTCTGGGCGGCCCGCTACATCTCACCCAACGGCAGCCGCCGGGTGATCGGTTCGTTCTCGCACGGGTCGATGGCGAACGCGCTGCCGATGGCGATCGGCGCCCAGTTCACCGATCCGCGGCGTCAGGTCGTGTCGATGTCCGGCGACGGCGGATTCTCCATGCTGATGGGCGACTTCCTCACCCTCGTGCAGTACGACCTTCCGGTGAAGGTGGTTCTCTTCAACAACTCCGCCCTCAGCATGGTCGAGTTGGAGATGCTGGTCGCCGGACTGCCCTCCTACGGCACCACCAACAAGAACCCCGACTTCGCGGCGGTGGCCCGCGCCTGCGGGGCGTTCGGCATCAGGGTCGAGAAGCCCAAGCACCTCGCCGGCGCCCTCAAGGACGCCTTCCGCCACAAGGGCCCGGCCCTGGTCGACGTCGTCACCGACCCGAACGCGCTCTCCATCCCGCCGAAGATCAGCGCGGACATGGTGACGGGCTTCGCGCTCTCGGCGTCGAAGATGGTGCTGGACGGCGGGGTCGGCCGGATGGTGCAGATGGCCCGCTCCAACCTGCGCAACGTGCCCCGACCGTAGCGCCTCGTCGGGTGAGCCGCGGGCCTCGTTCAGCCGGCGGTGATCCGGGTCCAGCCGTTCGCCCGGTACCAGTAGTGCGGCAGGCCCTTGATGCCGCTGGTGCGGAACGGAACACCTTGGTCGTCGATCCGGACCGTACCGGTGCGACCCCGCGAGGACCAGTCGAGTTCCAGATACCAGCGGCAGTCGCAGGACTCGGTCAGGGCGTCGACCATCAGCACCTGGGGCTCCTTCACGGACACCCGGAAGGGCATGCTCAGCGTCCGGGAGCCCGTCCCGTCGTCATCGCTCGGGACCGGGCGGGCGATGGGCCGGTCCATGTCCAGATCGACGGCGAACGAGCCGACGCCCATACTGCCGCCGCAACCCCCGCCCGTGGCGTAGGCCGTGCCCTTCAGCGGGGCCGAGCGTCCGACGACGCGCACCCGCAGTGCCTCCAGGACCACGGCCGCGTCGGACCGCCCCTGCACGGTGAGGTCCACGATCGTCTCTTCGCCGTGCACCGCGTTCTGCGTCCGCGCCCACGGGGAGGCGTCCTGCGGGGCCGGGGGCGGCGGCACCTGGTCGGGCGACTTGTCGATGACGTAGGTGTGACCGCAACCGACCGCCCAGCGGTGGGAGTTCACGGTCCAGGTGAGCGGGGGCCCGGCGGAGACGCCGGTGGGGGAGGGGCTCGTGGACGGGCTCGGTGAGGTGGCGCGGCTGCCGGACGCGCTCGGGGCCGGAGAGCCGGACGGCCGGCCGTGCGTGGCCGAGGGGGACGCGGACGGTGTCGCGGAGCCGCGCCGTTCGCCCGTCGCCTTCGCGGTGGGCGCGCCGGCCACGCGGTCGGCGGCGTCCTTCCCGGAGTGCCCCGAGGGCAGGGCGGACAGGCTGCCCAGGGTGGCGATGAGCGCGGTCACCACGGCTGCGGTGACCGCGACACGACGCCTGAACCGGCGTGTCCGCGGTGCTCCGGCCGGTACGGGGGACGCGCCGGGGGAGCCTTCCGTGCGGCGGTCCGAAGGAGCGAGCCCGAGGTCCGTGTCCGGCGGCGGGACGTCGGCGGTGTGCCGCCCTTCCGCCGCCGGCGGTGTTTCATCGGCGTCGGGCCCGCCGGCCGGCAGGAGAGCTTCGGCGGCGTCCGGCCCGGTCCCGGACCCCGGGGCTTCCGTCGCGTCCGGTCCGGTCTCCGGCGCACGGGCATCGCCCGTGTCCCGTGCGGACTCGGCCCCCGTCGTCCGGGAGCGTTGGCGGGCCGCCACCGCCAGGATCCACAGGCGGTGGAGTTCGACCCGTTCGGCCGGATCCGCTCCGCACAGCGCGGCGAACCGCTCGACGGGCGCGAACCCGAGCGGCACAGCCTCCCCCGCGCAATACCGGTGCAGCGTCGAGGCGTTCATGTTCAGGCGACGGGCGAGCGCGGCGTAGCTGCGGTCGGAGCCCGCCTTCAGGCGCCGCAGCATCGCCGCGAATTCCTCGGCATCGTCCCGGGATGACATCGATTCCCCCGCTTCTCGTCCCAGGACGGCATCCCAGGCACTCCCCAGAAGGAGAGGTCGGCAGGCCTGGGATGGTTCCACCTTCGCGGGCCCCGCCTTTCACACTCCTGTGCCGTGGTCCCGCCGGGCGGGCCGCAGGCGCAGGGTGAGGATCTGGAACGGCCGCAGCTCGATCTCCGACGGGGCCTCCCGCAGCGGCCGTTCCAGCAGGTCGGTCACCTCGGCCCGGGCCACCGGGAAACCGGCGGTCACCCGCGCGCGGGCCCGCCCGCCCCGTGACTCGTACAGCCGCACCACGACATCGCCGCTGCGGTCCTCCGCGAGCTTGACCGACTCGACGGTGACGGCGGGGTCGCCGACGCTCACCAGCGGTCCGCATTCCGGCACCGAGGCCCGGCGCAGCGGCAGATTGAGCGCGAGTCCCTCCGCCACGGCGTCCCCGACACCGGCCCCCGGCAGCAGCGCGTACGTGAACCGGTGCGTGCCGAGATCGGTCTCGGGGTCCGGGCTGTGCGGGGCGCGCAGCAAGGTCAGCCGTACGGTGGTGCCGAGGCCGTCGGCATGCGGTGTGCGGGTCACGTCGTGGCCGTACGTCGAGTCGTTGAGCACGGCGACGCCGTACGACTCCTCGGCGACCCGCAGCCAGCGGTGGGCGCAGATCTCGAAACGGGCCGCGTCCCAGCCGGTGTTGGCGTGGGTGGGCCGGTGGACGTGACCGAACTGGATCTCGGCGGCGGACCGTTCGGCCTGGACGTCGAGCGGGAACGCGGCCTTGAGGACCTTCTCCGACTCCTGCCAGTCGACGTCGGTCACGATGTCCACCCGGCGGCTCGCGGCGGTCAGCCGGATCTCCTGGACGATCCGGGAGGAGCCGAAGGCCCGGGTGACGCGCACGGTGGCCCGCAGCGGCCCGCTCTCCACCAGCTCCACCGACTCGGCGGCCGTCAGGTCCGTGCGGGTGCGCCGGTAGTGCCGGTCGATGTCCCAGGCGTCCCAGGCGTTGGGGTGGTCGGGGTGGAGCTGGAGCAGATTGCCGGGGGCGCACAGGACCTCCCGGTCGTGCGCGAGATCCCGTACCGAGGTCAGCAGCCCGTCGGCGTCGATCCGCACCCGCAGCCGGTCGTTCTCCAGCACGATGGCACCGTCGGCCTGCCCGGCCCGCACGGTGGGGCCGGGGCCGGGGTCGGGGCCGGCCGGTACGACGGCCGTTCCCAGCCCCGGAACGGTCACCACCCAGTCCCCGGCCACCTCGGTCCGCTCGTACGGCGAGGCGTTCAGCACCGCGGGCGAGCCGGACCCCAGGGCCCGTACCGCCTCCGCGGTGATCTCCTCGAGCTCCGCGAGCACCCGCGCGTACGTCTCGCGTGCCTCCCGGTGCACCCAGGCGATGGAGGAGCCTGGCAGGATGTCGTGGAACTGATGGAGCAGCACGGTCTTCCAGAGCCGGTCCAGCGCGTCGTACGGGTAGCTGTACGACGGATCGCGCACGGCGGCCGTCGCACACCACAACTCGGCCTCGCGCAGCGCGTGTTCGGAGCGGCGGTTGCCCTGCTTGGTCTTGGCCTGCGTGGTGTAGGTGGCCCGGTGCAGCTCCAGATACAGCTCGCCCGACCACACCGGCGCGTGTGCCCCGTACTCCTCCTCGGCGGCGGCGAAGAACGCCTCGGGTTTCTCGATCCGGACCGTGGGCGAGCCCTCCAGGGACCGCAGACGGCGGGCCTTCTCCAGCATCTCGCGGGTCGGGCCGCCCCCGCCGTCGCCCCAGCCGAACGGGGCCAGCGAGCGGGTGGCCAGGCCCTTCTCGGCGAAGTTGCGTTCCGCGTGGGCCAGTTCACTGCCGTGGAACTGTGAGTTGTAGGTGTCGACGGGCGGGAAGTGGGTGAAGACCCGGGTGCCGTCGATGCCCTCCCACCAGAAGGTGTGGTGGGGCATCTTGTTGGTCTGGTTCCAGCTCAGCTTCTGGGTGAGGAACCAGCGGACGCCGGCGAGCTTGGCCAGTTGCGGGAAGGCGGCCGTGTAGCCGAAGGAGTCCGGCAGCCAGATCTCCTCGGTCTCGACGCCCAGCTCCTCCCGGAAGAACCGCTTGCCGTGCACGATCTGCCGGGCCAGCGCCTCACCGCCGGGCATGTTGGCGTCGGACTCCACCCACATGGAACCCACCGGAGCCCAATTGCCCTGCTCCACCGTCTTCTTGATGCGTTCCCAGAGGTGCGGCTGGTGCTCCTTGACCCAGGCGTACTGCTGGGCCTGGGAGCAGGCGAAGACCAGTTCCGGGTAGTCGAGGGCGAGCGCGGTGACGTTGGCGAAGGTCCGGGAGGCCTTGCGGACCGTCTCGCGCAGCGGCCACAGCCACGCTGAGTCGATGTGCGCGTGTCCGGTCGCCGAGACGCGGTGCGCGCTGGCCGACGCGGGCCGCGCCAGCACCTCCGTCAGCTCGGCCCGAGCTGCCGCGGCCGTGCCGGACACGTCGTGCAGATCGAGGGCGTCGAGCATGTTCTCCAGGGCGCGCAGGATCTCGTGGCGTCGCGGCCGCTGCGGATCCAGCTCGTACATCAGTTCCGACAGGACCTCGGTGTCGAGGACCAGATGCCACACGTCTTCGTCCAGTACGGCGAGATCGGCAGCCGCGAATCGGTAGATCGGCCCATCCCCGGCGGTCAGCACGTCTCCCAGACGTGTGGGCTCGAAGCCGTGCAGGACGGCGGGGTTCGCGGCCGCCTCCAACAGCAGGCGCACCGCCTCGCCTCCCCTCGCCGGCGCCCCGACCGTCAGGTGGCGGTTGCGCGGGTGGATGCCCTTGAGGGGGACGCCCGAGGGGTCGTACAGCAGTCCCTCCGCCTGGAAGCCGGGCCCGTCCCCGGTGAACCCGGGGTCGATCACCACCTCCACGCGACGCCCCGACCATTCCCCGGGCACCCGGCCCTCGATGCGGAACCAGGTCGTCGACCAGGGCTTTCCCCAGACCGTGCCGGCCGTGAAGGGCTCGTAGGAGGCTTGGAGCGCCTGCCCGACGGGCACCGGCTCGCCCGGCACATGCCATGCGGAGAGCGTGAGCGGGACCCGCTCCCCGTACTGGGCGGGGCGCAGGAACTGCCGCAGCGCGCGCTCCAGACGGGCCTCCACCTGCGAACGGTCGTCGTGCACGGCGGCTCCTCGGCGCTCGGACGGCTCTGTCGAAGGCTTCACTTCCCCGTGCGGGCGTCGCGCACCCGTGGCCGTACGAGGGCTGGTTGATGATTCGACATGACTGTCACGTTCCCGAAGAGGGCATGGATCCCGTGAACGTGTTCGAGCAGAGGGGACCCGACATCGGCACGCAGGCGGGGGTCATGAAGCGGCAGGCACCAGGAGGTGGTCCCATGACCAGAGGGGCCTTCTCCACCGAAACAGTGGAGGAAGCGTCCGAGGGGGCGATGGACGGACCGGACGGCGCGCAGCTCAGGCGCCGGCTGGGCAAGGCGGATCTGCGGGCGGTGCCCGAAGCACGCAGGGCGCTGAGGGAACACTTACGGCAGTGGGGGAAACCGGGCAGGGCCGAGACGGCGGAGCTCCTGACCAGCGAGCTCGTCACCAACGCGTTGATCCATACGGATGACGACGCCGTCCTGACCGCGACGATCGGACCGCGCGCACTGCGCGTGGAGGTCCGGGACTTCGTGGGACGCAGGCCCAGACTGTGCGCACCGAACGCCGACGACGGTACGCACGGCAGAGGTCTCGTCCTCGTCCAGTCCCTGGCCGACGCGTGGGGCGTCCGGTCGCACGGGGTGGGCAAGGCGGTGTGGTTCGAACTGAACGGCGACGCGGTGTAGGAACACCGCGCCGCCGCTGTCGTGTCCGGGCCCGTCCGGAACTCCGGACGGGCTGTCCGGGCCGCCTACGGATCAGCCGAACTGCCGTTCGAGATCCTTGAGTTTGCGCTCCAGGGAGTCGAGCCGGGGCAGGGCCATCGTGTCGTCCTCCGTGGTGAGGTCGACGGTGATCGGCTCGGTGCTCTTGCGGACGGGAGTGAGGGAGGGCCGCGACCGGACGGGAAGCTGCTCCGCGGCGGATGTGGATATCGCAGGCTCCGTGGAGGCTCCGGCGGGCGCCCGCTCCACGGTCGTGGTCTCCAGTTCCCGTGCGGCGCCGCGTCCGGGGAAGCCGCGGCTGAGCGCCTTGAGGTGCGCCCGCTCCACCCGCTCCTCGTTGCGGCGGCGCAGCCGGTTCTGCTCCTTCTGGCGCCGGTCCTCGCGCACCTCGTCCACGGCCTCGTCCAGGGACCGGACGTTCTCCAGGAGCATCAGCGACCACGCGCTGTACGTCTCACGGGGTGCGCGCAGCCAGCGGACGATACGGATCTGCGGCAGCGGACGCGGCACCAGGCCCTGCTCGCGCAGGGCGGCCCGGCGGGTCTGCTTCAGGGCCCGGTCGAACAGGACGGCGGCCGACAGGGACATGCCCGCGAAGAACTGCGGAGCGCCCGCGTGGTCGATGCCCCTGGGCGCGTGCACCCAGTTGAACCAGGCCGCGGCACCGGCGAAGGTCCACACGAGTATGCGGGAGCCGAGCGCCGCGTCGCCGTGGCTGGCCTCGCGCACCGCGAGGACGGAACAGAACATCGCCGCCCCGTCCAGGCCGAACGGGACGAGGTACTCCCAGCCGTCGGAGAGGCCGAGGTTCTGCTGGCCGAAGCCGACCAGGCCGTGGAAGGAGAGTGCCGCCGCGACGGCGGCACAGCAGAACAGCAGGACATAGGAGGCCGTGCCGTAGACGGCTTCCTTACGCCTGCGGCGCTCCTCGGTGCGCTCCCACGAGTCGTCGCTGCTCGTGCTGTCCCCGGACCGCTTGCCGCGTGCCAGCACCGCCACCGCCGCCAGCAGGCCCAGGAGCAGAACGGCGCCTGGAAGCAGCCAGTTCAGCGATATGTCGGTCAGTCTCATCGGGGGTCCCTTGCATGGGGAGAGGGCGTAACGCCCGCCATAGTGGCCCAATCACATCGGCCCTCAGGGGTATTCGGGGCAAGAGGCCGCCAAGGAAGTGCAGGAAGGTGCGCAGGGCGACTCTCTGCTCGAACTGCCGCGCGAGAGACGGGAGTTGAGTACGAATAAGACTACCCATACGGGTGGTTCCGCGGAAAGTTCCTGGGACAAGTGAGGAATGTGTGAAGTACCTGTGATCCGTGGATGCTCCTGGGGCGCCGCGCGGGTTCCCCGAGAGTGCCGCGACCGGATCCGGTCCCGGGGGTGCGTACGGTCGCGCGCTCGCCCCGGTCGTGTCAACTCGACTGGGCGGTGGCTGACTTGGTGATCCGGTCCGCGTCGCAGGTGCGCGGGCAGGTGGCGCAGGTGTCGTCGGGGTGCACGGTGTAGAAGAGGCAGCAGCTCACCCGGTCGCGGGTCGGCAGGGACTGCCCTTCGGGACCGGTCAGTTCGCGGAAGGACGGCGAACCGACGTACGGCCGGGTCGAGTCCGGGAGCAGCAGTTCGAGCTCGCGCATCGCGCGCCGTTCCTCGCCGAGCAGATCGGCGACGTACCAGAGGCCTTCGACTATCTCGTCCGTGGCCATGCCCCACAGTGCCCGGCCGCGCCGCCGCATGCGCGGCCCGAAACCGCCGAGGATCGGCTCCAGGTGCTCGGCCACCGCGGACCGCACCTCCGCGCGCAGCGCCTCCTCGTCCGGTACGACGCGGGCGCCCGGCAGGGTGGCGGCCGGGTCGTCCGGCAGGCAGGCGAACGTGGTGATCCGGACGGCCATCCGGCCGAGCTCACGCTGGAATGTGACGTCCTCCACAGGCAGGCGGGGCACCCGGCGCCGAAGGAACCACGGCACGGTGATCAGCAGGCAGGCCGGCCAGGCGTAGCGGTGCAGTCCGAAGCCGGCCACGACGTCCGGCCGTGCCCGGGTGCCGTAGTCCCGGAGCACCTGGGCCTCGTCCCAGGCGAGGAACGCGTCGAGGTCGGGGCCGCCCTCGGCGAGCCGGGCGGCGGCGGCCCAACCCGCGCCCCGCGGGGCCGTTTCGCCCGCTCCCAGCTCCGTGACGCTCAGGTCGGGGAAGACCTCGGTCAGCCGCGCGTAGGCCTCGGCGACGGGCGACACGCCGGCGGCGAGCGCGCCCGGACCGGCCGGGGCGGGCGTGGCCGCCGGGACGGTCGTGGCGGCTTCGGCCAACAGCGTGGGAGTGGACATGCGGAACCATCGCTTCACGATCGTTAGCAGGTAAGCCTTACCTTACCCTGTCGCGCGGGTGTTTGAACCGGGCCCGTGTGCGCCTATCGTGCTTGACGGACTGGTAACAACCGACACCATGACCCCCAGTACCACCGACGTACCACCGACCCGGAGGAGGAACCGTGGAACAGGCCGGTCCGCGCAGCGCGCACGGCTCCACCGGGCCGTGGGCCCCGGACATCCAGGCGGGCGCCCTCCGGGTTCCGCGGCAGCCGGGGCCCGTGGACGCGGGGCGGGTCGGGGCGCTGCCCGCGGGAGTCGTGGGCGACGGACCCGGCGCCGGACCGGGTGGCGGTCTTCCCGTCGTCCTGGCCTCGGCCCGTGGTGAGCACACGCACAGCGAGGCGCCGATCCCGCGCCCGCGCACCGAGGGCACCCGTCCCGCCGTACGCGCGGACGACGCCCACCCCGCGCCGAACCCCGGGGCCGCCGGGCCCGCGCCCGCCGGCCGCCCGGAGAACACCGGCCCCACCCGGACGGACGAGGCCCGGCCGGGAGCGGACACCCAGGGCGCCCGCGTCGCGCGCACCGAGGAGGCCCGCCCGGGGGCACGCGAGCCGAACGCCCGCCCGGCGCACCGGGAGGAGGCCCGCCCGGCCGTCCGCGCCGAGACCGCCCGTCCCGTCGTTCAGCGCGCCTCCGTGCGGGGGCAGATCCTCGACGCCCTGCGTACCGCGCTCGTATCGGGTGAACTCGCCCCCGGTGCGGTGTACTCGGCGCCCGCGCTCGGCGAGCGGTTCGGGGTGTCGGCGACGCCCGTCCGGGAGGCGATGCAGCAACTCGCCCTCGAAGGCGCCGTCGAGGTCGTCCCCAACCGGGGCTTCCGCGTCATCGAGCGCGGCACCCGGGAACTGGCCGAACTCGCCGAGATCCGGGGCCTGATCGAGGTCCCGGTGATGCTCCGGCTCGCGCGCACCGTGTCCGCCGCCCGCTGGGCCGAGCTGCGCCCGCTCGCCGAGGCCACCGTGCGGGCCGCCACCTCGGGCTGCCGTGCGACCTACGCGGAGTCCGACCGTTCCTTCCATCGCGCGGTCCTCGCCCTCGCGGGCAACGCGCAGTTGGTGCGCATCGCCGACGATCTGCACCGCCGTGCCCAGTGGCCGCTCGTCGGCGGTCCCGTCTCCCGGGGCCGCGCCGACCTGGTGGCCGACGCGGCCGAACACACCGCGCTGCTGGACGCGTTGATCGCCGAGGACCTGACGGTCGTCCAGGCGCTGGTGCGCGAACACTTCACCGGCGCGCCCTGACGGAGCCGTTCCAGGAGGAACGCGGGGCTCCACCAGGAGCGCCGGTCCCGTACGGCCATCGCTCCTGTACGGGCGCCGGCCCCCGCACGGGTGCGGGGGCTCCTGCCGACGGCAGCCGTCCGGCCCCGGGCCTGGTCCGGCCGCGGACGTGCGCCCCGTACCCGATCAGGCCGTGGCAGCCGGGGGTACCGGGGTCAACTGGTCCGCCAGCCACAGGGGAACGCCCCCGAGCAGGCGGAACAGACGGCCCGCCTCCGCCCGTAGCCGCGACGCCTCCGGCTCGGTCTCGGCGTCGGCGAGGGACGCCAGCGCCGGTGCCGTACCGACCAGGTACCCGAGTTCCTCGCGGATCCGCAGGGATTCGGCGAACCCGTGCCGGGCCTCCGCCAACTCCCCTTCGTGCAAGGCGATTCCGGCGAGATGCCGCCAGGTGAAGGACAGCAGCAGCGCGTCGTTCTGGGCGGTCGCGCCCGCGTGCGCCCGCCGGTACGCGGCGCGGGCCGCCTGCGGCGCGTGCGCGAGGTTCTCGGCGAGCAGCCCGCGCCGGAAGTCCAGCAGCGCCCTGCCCGGCGCGCCCGGCGCGAGCAGTGCCGCGGCCCGGCCCAGCGCCGCGCGGGCCTCGTCGGCCCGGTCGCGCACGCCCAGCAGGGTCGCCGCGTAGGCGAGTTGGCCCCGCTCGCAGGCGGCGGCACCGCGCTCGTCGTCGCTCTGCGCCAGCGCCTCGGCGGTGCGCAGCGCATCCTCCGCGTCGGCCCAGCCCTGCTCGGTGTAGAGACAGCGCTCGACCAGGAGCGACGCTCTCTGCAGCGCCGGCCCCGCCGCGTGCGGCTGGATCAGCGCGGCCGCGTCGGCCCAGCAGGCGCGCGAGCGCAGCCGCCATACCGCGGTCTGGAGTGGATCGTCCCCTGCAGTCGTTCCGGTACCAGACATGGCGGTATGCGCCACGTTGCCCTCCCCGAGCACGCCATTGAGCTGTTGAGTGGTGGCATCTCAGCACGGATCACCGGGCCCGGCCAAGGGGGTGGGTGAAGGATTTCACAAAGTCGTCGGTCCCGTAACGCGCCGCGGAGGGCTCCCGGAGTCAGCTCATCCGCAGTGCCAGGAAGAAGTCCAACTTGTCTTCCAGCCTCGACAGATCACGACTCGTCAACTGCTCGATACGTCCGACGCGGTAGCGCAGCGTGTTGACGTGGAGGTGCAGACGGGCCGCACAGCGCGTCCAGGACCCGTCGCAGTCCAGGAACGCCTCCAGGGTCGGGATCAGCTCCGCGCGGTGCCGGCTGTCGTACTCGCGCAGCGGGTCCAGCAGACGGGCGGTGAAGGCGCGGCGCACGTCGTCCGGGACGAACGGCAGCAGCAGGACGTGCGAGGCCAGCTCCTGGTGTCCGGCGGCGCAGACCCGTCCGGGGCGGGCCGCGGCGACCCGGCGGGCGTGCCGCGCCTCCTCCAGGGCGCCGCGCAGCCCCTCGGCGGAGTGGACGGCCGCGCTGACGCCGATGGTGAGTCGCCCGTCGTCGTTCAGACCGGCCGAGAGCGGTTCCCGTACGGCCGTCAGCAGGGTGTCGGCGTGCAGACCGGGCTCGGAGCCGTCCTCGTCGGAGGCGACCGCCGGAAGGGGGACGAGCGCGACCGCCTCGTCCCCCGTGTGGGCGACGGCGATCCGGTCGGAGAGTTCGGGGCCCGGCGACAGCGGGTCGACGAGGATCTCCTCCAGCAGCGCCTGGGCGACCGGGCCGCCCGCGATCTCGCCGCCGTCCCACTCGACGCGCGCCACCACGACCTGCCAGTGCGGGGCCGCGCCGAGGCCCGGCAGCAGTACCGGCGCCGCGACCCGCAGCCGGGCCGCGATCTCGGCGGGCGCGGCCCCCGTCTGGACCAGCTCCAGGACCTCCTGCGCGAGCCGTCGGCGCACCGTGCGCGCCGCGTCCCGCCGGTCCCGCTCCACCGCGATGAGCTGGGTGACGCCCTGGAGCAGGTCGAGCCGCTCGTCGGGCCAGTCCCCGGCGTCCGCCTCGACGGCGAGCAGCCAGTCGGAGAGGACCGTCTCGCGGACGTCCCGGAAGGCGCCCGTGGCCCGGCCGGAGGAGCGGACCGGGAAGAGCGAGTACATCGCCGGGCCCACGGTCACCCGGTGCGGCCCCCGGCGCCCGCTGCGGACCGCCGCCAGATGCGCCGCGGCCAGCTCGGCGCGGGTGCCCGCGGGCAGCGCGCCGCCCGCGAGCTTCGAGCCCGCGATGGGCCGTCCGGCGGGGGAGAGGACCCAGGCGCGCAGGTCGAGGTCGGTGCCGAGGAGATCGAGGACGACGTCGGGGCCGCCGCCCGCGGGGCCCGAGGTCATCATCCGCCGGTGCCGCTCGACCACGGCGGCGAGATCCCCGGCGCGCTCGCCGGAGACCTGGCGCACGACGTGCTCGGTGATCGTGGCGAAGGCGACCGACTCGTTCACGGCGAACAGCGGCAGCCGGTGCCGGGCGCAGGCCACGATCAGGTCGTCGGGGATGTCGCCGAGCTCCGCCTCGCCCGCGGCCAGGGCCGCCACCCCGGTGCCCACGAGGATGCGGACGAACGGTTCGGAGTCCTCCGCGTCGTGCCGCCAGGCGAGGCCGGTGAGGACCAGCTCGCCGCCCGAGAGGTAGCGGCTCGGGTCCTTGAGGTCGGTGGTCATCACGCCGCGCACGGTGCGGTCGAGCTCGTCCTCGCCGCCGAGCAGCCGCAGGCCCAGCGCGTCCGTGTCCAGCAGTGCGCGCAGCCGCATTCTCGTCGCCGCCGTTCTTTGTCTCGAAATCTACGATGGATCGGTGGTGAGGCCCTTCGGCGTCCCGGGCTCCGCGGAGCGGTCCGTGGGTTCCGGTCACCGGCGGTACCGGTCCCGGGGCCTCGGGTTCCATCGGGCCGCGTCCCCGTTTCCACCGGGGCCGTGTCCCTGCTTCCAGAGGACCGGCCGTCTGTTTCCGGAGGACTGTGCTGATTGTTTCCAGAGGAAAACGAAGAGGTTGCCGATGGCCTCGGTTCATACGAATCTACAAGATGCGCGCGCTGGCCAGCGAACTCCTTCATGGTTTCGGTGACTGACCCCGGCGCCGGAGCCCGCTGTGTACTGACCTCACTCCGCTGTTGAGACCTCTTGAACGAGCCGAGGACGCCGCACCCGATCTGGCTTGATCAGAACGCCCACGACACGAATGAAGAGAGCCACTCATGGACTTCCTTCGCCCCGCCAGTTGGGAGGAGGCGCTCGCCGCGAAGGCCGAGCACCCCACCGCTGTGCCGATTGCGGGTGGCACCGACGTGATGGTCGAGATCAACTTCGATCACCGCAGGCCCGAGTACCTGCTCGACCTGAACCGCATCGGGGAGCTGAGCGACTGGGAGGCCGGCGGGAAGAGCGTGCGCCTGGGTGCCTCCGTCCCGTACACCGGGATCATGGAGCACCTGCGCCGTGAGCTTCCCGGGCTGGCGCTCGCCTCCCACACGGTGGCCTCCCCGCAGATCCGCAACCGCGGCGGTGTCGGCGGCAACCTCGGCACCGCCTCCCCGGCCGGCGACGCCCACCCCGCCCTCCTCGCGGCGGGTGCCGAGGTCGAGGCCGAGTCGGTGCGCGGTTCGCGGCTGATCCCGATCGACGACTTCTACACCGGCGTGAAGCGCAACGCGCTCGCGCCCGACGAGCTCATCCGCGCCGTCCACATCAAGAAGGCGGACGGACCGCAGCAGTACTCCAAGGTCGGCACGCGCAACGCCATGGTGATCGCGGTGTGCGCCTTCGGCCTGGCCCTGCACCCCGAGACCCGTACGGTCCGCACCGGCATCGGCTCGGCCGCGCCCACCCCGGTCCGCGCGAAGACCGCCGAGGAGTTCCTGAACGCGGCGCTCGACGAGGGCGGCTTCTGGGACAACGGAAAGATCATCACCCCCTCGGTGGCGAAGCAGTTCGCCGTGCTGTGCTCCGCCGCCTGCAACCCGATCGACGACGTCCGCGGCACGGCGAGCTACCGCCGCCACGCGGTCGGTGTCATGGCCCGGCGCACGCTGATGTGGACCTGGGAGTCCTACCGCGGCACCGCCGCCCGTACGGAGGGAGTCGCGTAATGCGTGTCAACTTCACGGTCAACGGCCGCAGGCAGGAGGCCGACGACGTCTGGGAGGGCGAGAGCCTCCTGTACGTGCTGCGCGAGCGGCTCGGCCTGCCCGGCTCCAAGAACGCCTGTGAGCAGGGCGAGTGCGGCTCCTGCACCGTCCGTCTGGACGGTGTGCCCGTGTGTTCCTGTCTGGTCGCCGCCGGCCAGGCCGAGGGCCGCGAGGTCGTCACCGTCGAGGGGCTGGCCGACTTCGCCAAGCAGCGTGCCGAGCACGCCGGTTGTGCGACCGGGACCTGCAACACACGGGAGGTCGCGGGTGTTTCACTCGACGAGGCCCAGCAATGGGCGGCCAAGGGGCAGGACTCGCAGACCGGCGAGGGCGCCGAACTCTCGCCCGTGCAGCAGGCGTTCATCGACGCCGGAGCCGTCCAGTGCGGCTTCTGCACCCCGGGTCTGCTGATCGCGGCGGACGAGATGCTGGAACGCACCCCGAACCCGAGCGACGCGGACATCCGCGAGGCGCTCTCGGGCAACCTGTGCCGCTGCACCGGCTACGAGAAGATCATGGACGCGGTCCGCCTCGCGGCCGCCCGGCAGTCCGAGGCGGTCTGACCATGGGAACCACCGGCACACCCACGAACATCACCCAGGGCTCCCGCACCAAGGGAGGCGTCGGCGAGTCCACCCTCCGCCCCGACGGCACCCTCAAGGTCACCGGCGAGTTCGCGTACTCCTCCGACATGTGGCACGAGGACATGCTGTGGGGGCAGATCCTGCGCTCCACGGTCGCGCACGCCGAGATCGTGTCCATCGACACCTCCGAGGCCCTCGCGCAGCCCGGTGTGTACGCCGTCATGACGTACGACGACCTGCCCACCGAGGTGCGCAACTACGGCCTGGAGATCCAGGACACCCCGGTCCTCGCGCACGGCAAGGTACGTCACCACGGCGAGCCCGTCGCCATCGTCGCCGCCGACCACCCGGAGACCGCGCGCCGCGCCGCCGCCAAGATCAGGGTGGAGTACCGCGAGCTGCCGGTCATCACCGACGAGGCGTCCGCGACCGCGCCCGACGCGGTTCTCGTCCACGAGGGCCGCGACGACCACCACATCGGCCATGTCCCGCACCCGAACATCGTGCACCGTCAGCCGATCGTGCGCGGCGACGCCGAACAGGCCGCGAGGAGGGCCGACTTCGTCGTCCGGGGCGAGTACACCTTCGGCATGCAGGACCAGGCCTTCCTCGGACCGGAGTCCGGCCTCGCCGTGCCCTGCGAGGACGGCGGCGTCGAGCTCTACATCGCCACCCAGTGGCTGCACTCCGACCTGCGCCAGATCGCCCCGGTCCTCGGCCTGCCCGAGGACAAGGTCCGGATGACCCTCTCCGGGGTCGGCGGCGCGTTCGGCGGCCGCGAGGACCTGTCGATGCAGATCCACGCCTGTCTGCTGGCCCTGCGCACCGGCAAGCCCGTCAAGATCGTCTACAACCGCTTCGAGTCCTTCTTCGGGCACGTCCACCGCCACCCCGCGAAGCTGTACTACGAACACGGGGCGACCAAGGACGGCAAACTGACCCACGTCAAGGCGCGGATCGTGCTCGACGGCGGCGCCTACGCGTCGGCCTCCCCGGCGGTCGTCGGCAACGCCTCCTCGCTCGGCGTCGGCCCGTACGTGGTCGACGACGTCGACATCGAGGCGATCGCGCTCTACACCAACAACCCGCCCTGCGGGGCCATGCGCGGCTTCGGCGCGGTCCAGGCGTGCTTCGCGTACGAGGCGCAGATGGACAAGCTCGCCGACCGGGTGGGCATGGACCGGGTCGCGTTCCGTCAGCTCAACGCGATGGAACAGGGCTCGCTCCTGCCGACCGGACAGCGCGTCGACTCACCGGCCCCGGTCGCCGAACTCCTGCGCCGCGTCAAGGCGATGCCCCTTCCGCCCGAGCGGCAGTGGCTGTCCGCGGGCGAGGCCGCGGACGTACGGCAGTTGCCCGGCGGTCTGTCCAACACCACGCACGGCGAGAGCGTCGTCCGCGGGATCGGGTACGCCGTCGGCATCAAGAACGTCGGCTTCTCCGAGGGCTTCGACGACTACTCGACGGCGCGGGTCCGCATGGAGGTCGTCGGCGGTGTGCCGGTCGCCACCGTGCACACCGCGATGGCGGAGGTCGGTCAGGGCGGCGTCACCGTCCACGCGCAGATCGCCCGCACCGAACTGGGTGTCGCCCAGGTGACCATCCAGCCGGCCGACACCCGTGTGGGCAGCGCCGGTTCGACGTCCGCCTCCCGTCAGACGTACGTCACCGGCGGCGCCGTCAAGAACTCCTGCGAGCTGGTCCGCGAGAAGGTCCTGGAGATCGGCCGCCGCAAGTTCGGTACGTACCACCCCGCGTGGGCCACCGCCGAACTCCTCCTGGAGGGCGGCAAGGTCGTCACCGACGGCGGCGAGGTGCTCGCCGATCTCGCCGACGTGCTCGAAGGAGAGGCCGTCGAGATCGAGGCCGAGTGGCGCCACCGTCCCACCGAACCCTTCGACCTGCGCACCGGGCAGGGCAACGGCCATGTCCAGTACTCCTTCGCCGCGCACCGCGCCGTCGTCGAGGTGGACACCGAACTCGGACTGGTCAAGGTCATCGAACTGGCCTGCGCCCAGGACGTCGGCAAGGCACTCAACCCGCTGTCCGTCATCGGCCAGATCCAGGGTGGCACCACCCAGGGCCTGGGCATCGCGGTCATGGAGGAGATCATCGTCGACCCGAAGACCGCGAAGGTGCGCAACCCCTCCTTCACGGACTACCTGATCCCCACCATCCTCGACACGCCGACCATCCCCGTCGACGTGCTCGAACTCGCCGACGACCACGCCCCGTACGGGCTCCGTGGCGTCGGCGAGGCCCCGACCCTGTCGTCCACTCCGGCCGTCCTCGCGGCGATCCGGAACGCGACGGGTCTGGAGCTCGACCGGACGCCGGTACGCCCCGAACACCTCACGGGGACCGCGTAGGCGCCGGGCAGTCCTCTCCGGGCGGCACCGGGAACGTCACAGGCCGCCGCGCCGCCCGGAGGCAAGCACGGCAACGGAGTTCCTCTCGTTCCCATCGATTCCCACGTTCGTCTCGGGCCGTCCCCCGGGTCGTGCGGCCCAAGCACCTTCCCAAATCCCGCAACCGCACCAGCGGTTGACCAGCCGTCAGGACGGCTGTCCGGGTGTCCCTTTGAACCTTGGGAGCAGGCCCACATGACCCAGCAGTCACTGGAGCCGAAGACCACCGCGCAGGACGCGGGCGCGGGCAGCCGCGTCCCGGCCGGACGGTCTTGGCTCGACCGGTACTTCCACATCTCCCGGCGGGAGAGCTCGATCGCGCGTGAGGTGCGCGGCGGCGTCACCACCTTCATGGCGATGGCGTACATCCTGCTGCTCAACCCCCTCATCCTGTCCGGCAAGGACGTGGCGGGGGACGTGCTCGGGCAGAAGGCCCTGATCACCGCGACCGCGTTCGCGGCGGCCTTCACCACCCTTCTCATGGGCTTCGTCGGCAAGGTGCCGCTCGCCCTCGCCGCCGGGCTCTCGGTGTCCGGAGTGCTCTCCTCGCAGGTCGTCCCGCAGATGACCTGGCCGCAGGCCATGGGCATGTGCGTGATGTACGGCGTGGTCATCATGCTCCTGGTCGTCACCGGGCTACGCGAGATGATCATGAACGCGATCCCGCTGGCGCTCAAGCACGCCATCACCATGGGCATCGGCCTGTTCATCGCGCTGATCGGCCTGGTCAAGGCCGGCTTCGTGCACCAGGGCAAGGCCACCCCCCTCACCCTCACCCTCGGCCCCACCGGCGAACTCGCCGGCTGGCCGGTGCTGCTCTTCGCCGCGACCCTGCTGCTGATCTTCGCGCTCCAGGCGCGGGGGGTCCCCGGCGCGATCCTCATCGGCATCGTCTCCGGCACGGCCCTGTCCGTCGTCCTCGACGTGACCGGCGTCATCGCCCCCGGACAGTGGGCCGGCGGCGCCCCCGAACTGCACGGCAGCGCCGTCTCGATGCCGGACTTCTCGCTCTTCGGCAAGGTCGAGTTCGGCGGCTGGGGCCAGGTCGGCGCCATGACGGTCGGCATGATCGTCTTCACTCTGGTGCTGGCCGGCTTCTTCGACGCGATGGCCACGATCATCGGGGTCGGCACCGAGGCCGGACTGGCCGACGACCGGGGCCGGATGCCCGGCCTGTCGAAGGCGCTGTTCATCGACGGCGCCGGCGGAGCGGTCGGCGGAGTGACCGGAGCCTCCGGCCAGACGGTCTTCGTCGAGTCCGCGACCGGCGTCGGCGAGGGCGCCCGTACCGGCCTCTCCTCCGTCGTCACCGGCCTCCTCTTCGCGGCCTGCCTGTTCTTCACCCCGCTCACGGCGATCGTCCCGGGCGAGATCGCGGCGGCGGCCCTGGTGGTCATCGGCGCCATGATGATGACGAACGCGCGCCACGTCGACTGGGCCGACCGTGCCACCGCCGTCCCGGTCTTCCTGACGGTCGTGATCATGCCGTTCACCTATTCGATCACCGCGGGCGTGGCGGCCGGTGTGATCAGTTACGTCGCCATCAAGACCGCCCAGGGCAGGGCCAGGGAGATCGGGACCTTCATGTGGGGTCTGACGGCGGTCTTCTTCGTCTACTTCGCGCTCCACCCGATCGAGGGCTGGCTGGGCGTCCACTGACCGCCGCCCCCTTCCACGCAACCGCTGCCAAGGAGACCGAGACATGCTGGACATCGCCGAAGAACTGCACCGGTGGGTCGAGCAGGGCCGCGACTTCGCCGTCGCCACCGTGGTGGCGGTCGGCGGCAGCGCGCCCCGCCGGCCCGGCGCCGCGCTCGCCGTCGACGCCGACGGCACGGCGATCGGCTCGGTCTCGGGCGGCTGTGTGGAAGGGGCGGTCTACGACCTGTGCGCGCAGGCGCTGGAGGACGGCGAGACCGTCCTCGAACGCTTCGGCTACAGCGACGACGACGCCTTCGCGGTCGGTCTGACCTGCGGTGGCGTCATCGACATCCTGGTCACCCCGGTCCGCTCGCGGGACACCGCCCGACGGGCGGTGCTCGCGACGGC